>WTJQ01000414.1 GCA_011524785.1 Planctomycetota bacterium
GATCGTGGGCCATCAGGAAGGCGAGGTCCTCGTCGGGACGCTCGTGGTCCACGAGCACCGGAGCACTCGCGCCGCGGAACAGGCTGGCGACCGGCCGCTCGGCGAGGCCCTCGAACACGAACTCCTGCTCACGCTCGGTGAGCTCCAGGACGACCTCGACGGCCCCCTGCCCATCGGTCCCGCGCAGCTGGAGGGTCGCAGGGCTGCCGTCGCTCGCGAGGAGGCCCATCCTCACCGGCACGTGGAGCGGGGGGCTGTCGGCCTCGGCCCGGGCGCCGGGGGCCTGGGTGAGGTGCAGGGTCAGGGTCCCGGCCTCCGCGTCCCAGACCTCACGCACCGTGACGCGCGGCGTCCCCGGCTGGAGGTACCACTGCTCGAACTGCGTCAGGTCCCGGCCGTTGGCGTCGGCCATGGCCGCGCGGAAGTCGTCGCAGGTGACGGCCTGGCCGTCGTGCCGCTCGAAGTAGAGGTCCATGCCCCTGCGGAACCCGTCCGTCCCGAGGAGCGCGTCGTACATGCGGATGACCTCGGCGCCCTTCTGGTAGACGGTCGCCGTGTAGAAGTTGTCCATCGCCACGTACGACTCGGGGCGGATGGGGTGTGCCAGGGGGCCCGCGTCCTCGGGGTACTGGCGGTTGCGCAGGCCGCGCACGCTGCCGATGCGCTCGACCGCGGCCGAGTTCATGTCGGCGCTGAAGCGCTGGTCGCGGTAGACGGTCAGCCCCTCCTTGAGCGTCAGCTGGAACCAGTCGCGGCAGGTGACGCGGTTGCCGGTCCAGTTGTGGAAGTACTCGTGAGCGATCACGCTCTGGACGCCCTCGTAGTCGTCGTCCGTCGCGGTGTCGGGCCGAGCCAGCACGTACTTCGAGTTGAAGACGTTCAGGCCCTTGTTCTCCATCGCGCCCATGTTGAAGTCGTTGACCGCGACGATCATGTAGACGTCGAGGTCGTACTCGAGGCCGAACACCTCCTCGTCCCAGCGCATCGAGTCCTTCAGGCTCTGCAGCGCGTGCTCGCAGGCGTCGGCGTTCTGGGGCTCGACCCACACCTCGAGCGCGACCTCGCGCCCCGAGGGAGTGGTCCAGGTGCCGGAGTGGCACACGAGGTCCCCCGCGACGAGCGCGAAGAGGTAGCTCGGCTTCGGCCACGGGTCCTCCCAGCGGACGCTCCGGCGACCGTCCTCGAGCACGACGTCCGCGACCTTGTTGCCGTTGGACAGCAGGACGGGGGCGAGCGCGGGATCAGCGACGATGGTGGTGGACCAGGTCGCCATCACATCGGGCCGGTCCTGTGACCAGGTGATGCGGCGGAAGCCCTCGGCCTCGCACTGGGTGCAGAAGTTGCCGCTCGATCGGTAGAGGCCCGAGAGGCTGGTGTTCGACTCGGGATGGATGCGCACCCGCGTCTCGAGGGTGAAGGCCTGGGGGAGGCCACGAAGGACGAGGAGCTCGTCTCCCTCCTCCATCCGATCCGCGGGCACGGGCTCGCCATCCACGAGGACCGCGACGGTCTCCAGCTCCTCGCCGTTGAGCTCGAGGACGCCGTCACCCGCCGGCCCGCCCTCGAAGCGGGTGACCGCCGTGACGAGCGCGCCGTCCTCGGCGAGCTCGAACGCGAGGTCGATGGTCCGCGCCGCGTAGGCGGGAGGGGCGTAGTCCGAGCGGAGCTTCGGGGTGACCTCAGGGGCCGCTTCGTTCGTGCGCATCCCCGCACCCTAGCGAGAGGTGCGGGTTCACCCCATTGGGGGAGTCCCTATCCGCGAGTCCCGACCGAGACTCAGCCGACGAGGCTTCACAAGGTGCAGCGCTTGCGGTCGACCCACCAGGTCACCGCGGAGCAGAGGAACGCGACCACGGCCAGGCCGAACAGCAGGCCGCCGTCGGACGCGATGCCCCGCTCGGCGTCCTCGATGACGATCCCGAGGGGCCCGAGGTGGCTGCCGATGGCGCCGACCATGACGCCTGCTCCGAGCATCCCGCCCAGGCCGGGGCGGACGAGCAGGAGCACGACCGCGACGAGCTCGATCACGCCCGAGCCGATGCGCCCCGCGGCGCCCGCACCCACCTTCTCGAAGATGTAGACGGACTCGGGAGCCGCCGTGAACTTGAAGAAGAGAGTCTGGCCGAGGATGCCGGCCGCGACGAGGCGCGGGATCCAGAGCCAGCCGGGGAGGGAGGCAGGGGTGGTGGAGTCGTTCATGACGAGGGCGAGAGGGATCCGGCGGGGAGGTCCTGGGCCTCGATCCACTCGACGATGGAGCGCGCGGCCGCGGAGGGGTTCGTGGAGTCGATGCGGGTCGCGTAGTCCCGGCCCTTCTCCGAGTGCCGGTAGAGCGGATCGTAGTAGTTCACCAGGAGGTCACCAACGAGCGCGTCGATCTCCCCCGCGTCCAGGAGTCCGGGCAGGTCGCGCTCGCCCCCCATCCGCTCCTGCACGGCGAGGAGCTGCTCCTTGAGGAGCGGGATCGCACTGGGCCTCGCGAGGTAGTCCTCGGCGAGCACCTGGATCCGGCGCTCGACATCGGCCTCGAGCAGGAGGTTTGTGCCGGAGTCGAGCGCGCTCCAGAGGGCGGGTGGGATGATCACGTCCCCGACCTTGCGGCTCTCGCCCTCGAGCACGAGCGGCCCCTCGGGGCGATGGCGCAGCCGCGCGGCCAGCAGGCTCTCGAAGGTCTTCTGCGAGGTCGGCTCCAGGCCCACCATCCCGAGCAGGCTCGAGCGATGGCCCGCGCACCCCTCGAGGTCGAGGACCCAGTCCGGCCGGAGCCGCGCCACCTCCCGGAGGACCAGGGTCTTGCCCACGCCGGTCAGCCCGCGGAGGACGAACGTCGGCGCGCCGGGCCACGCATCGAGCTCCGACCGGACGGCGGTTCGGTAGGCCTTGTAGCCGCCCTCCAGCCCGACGGCCCGCTCGAGGCCGAGGGCCCGCAGGAGCCCCACCACGGAGCGCGATCGGAGCCCTCCGCGCCAGCAGTGCAGCACGACCGTGCCCGGCCGCAGCGCGACGCCACTCTCGGGCGCCACCCGCGCGTCCAGTGCCTCGATGCCCTCGGCCGTGGCCGCGCGCACCACGTCGACCGGGTCGAGCGCGGGCGGCTGCCAGCCCGCGAGCTCACCGACCTGCCGCACGAGGTCGTCGATGCGTCCCTCGATCAGGGCCTGGCCGTGGCGGAAGCCCGCCTCGGGGGACTCCTGGGTGTAGGCGAGGCCCACCAGTGCGCGCCCCGCGTCATCGAGCAGAGGCACGTTCACGGCCCCCGGCAGGTGGTCGTCCGCGAACTCCGCAGGAGTGCGCAGGTCGATGACGAGCGCGCCGGCAGGTCGTGCCAACACCTCCGCTGCCCCCACCACCGGAACGGTGGCGAGGCTCGGGAGGGAGGGCGGCTCCGGAGGCGTCACCCCGAGAGCCTAGCCTGCCTCACCGGCCCCTCGGCCCTCGTCGCTGCCGGCGGCCCGCGGCCAGCCGGCTGGCGATCTGCACCACCTCCTGGTCCGGTGCGGCCCGGAGGCGCTCCAGCTCCTCCGCGGAGACGAGCCCGTCCTCCTCGAGCACGCGCAGCACCCGAGCACGCTGCCTGCCGAGGGCATGGCGACGCCGGTCCTGGTTGCTCGCCCCCTCCGGGGGCAGCAGGTCGTCGGGCCGGATCTCGAGCGCGTCGTGCAGGCGGCGCACGTTCGGGCGGCCGTCGCGATCGGTCCCGTCACGGCGCTCGGCGCGCTCACGTCCCGGGCGGGGGCGATCCCCCTCCTGGCCGAGGAGCAGCCCGCGCACGCGTGGATCTTCGTCCAGCCTGCGCAGGAGCCCGCGGGCGAAGGCCTCCGGCTCCATGGCCTCGAGGCGCTCGCGGCTCAGGTCGGGCTCTCCACCGAGCTCATCCACGCGCTCGAGGACCCGCTCCCGGAGGAGGACCAGGAGGCTCTGCTTGCGGGCCTCGAGATCGAGGCCTCGCAGCGGCTCGACCAGCTCGGGATCGAGCCCGAAGCGGCCGGGCTGATCGACCATGGCGTCCAGGAGGCGACCGAGTCGCGACTCCCGCGCCCGAGTCAGCTCCTGGCGGCGCTGCTCCGGCGACAGCTCGTCGAGTCGCGTCGCGACCTCGGGAGGCAGGCGGCGCAGAGCGCTACGCGCCTCGGAGGCCGCGCGCGACAGCACCAGGTCGCGGACGACCTCGCGCCGCTCCGCGGGGTCCAGCCCCTTCAAGCGCTCCCGCTCCTCGGCACCCAGCTCCTCGGGGAGACCGCGCTCCAGGGCGAGCAGGCGCGACGCGACGCGGCGGAGCCGTGCGCGCTCCTCGGGCGGCAGGGAGCGGACCTGGCGCCAGCGGGCGCGGAGCTGCTCCTTGCGCTCGGCGGGGAGGGCCGCCCAGCGCTCGGCAGGGGTCATGCGACGCGCCTGGCGCTTCCCACCGCTCACGGGGCCCTGAGGAGACTGCCGAGGAGTGCGCTGCGTGGAGGCCCGCTCCTGGCGCGGTCCGGGACGAGCGGCCCCACGGTCCTGAGCGAAGAGAGCGCCCAGGGACACCACCAGGGCCAGGACGAGAACGACGGACCGCCTCACTGGGCGTCCCCCCACTCGAGGAGCAGAGCGTCCCCAGGGTCGAGGACGGCCAGGGCCTCCCGCTCGACGGGCTCGAGCGCCTCGAGCTCGTCCCACCGCTCGAGGACGTCGAGCCACGCGAGCAGCTCCGTGTCCTCCGGCGCCAGCCGCGGTCCCTCGGGATCGAGCGCTGCGCCCCCGCGGAGGGAGACCCAGGTCAGGAGGACGGCTGCGGCTGCCGCTGCCAGGGCAGGACGGAACCAGCGGCTCCCTCCCGGCATCGGCTCGAGCTCCACGTCGGGAAGAGTCTCCTCACGCTCGGCACGGGTCGCCTCGAGGACCCGCTGCAGCAGCTCCGGGGACGGAGGAGCAGGAGCCGGGATGCGGTCCAGCGCGGCGTCGAGCGCGCGGTCGAGGTCCGCACGGAGGCGCGTCAGCAGGCGCGCGGCCGCGTCCGGATCGAGCGAGCCCGTGGGGGCCGAGTCCGCCGTCGCGACGAGGAGGGCGTCGAGGGCCTCCTCCTCGCTGCACAGGCGCCGACAGGCCTCGCAGCTGGCGAGGTGCTCCTGGTGGCGAGGATCGAGGAAGGGCGCGCCGCCTCGATCCAGAGCATCGAGGAGGGCCGCGCGCAGCGCTTGGCAAGGGGAGTTCATACGAGGTCCTCCGCGAGGAGCGGGGCGAGGCGCGTGCGCAGGTTCTCGCGCGCGCGGTGGATGAGGGACTTGACGGCCTGTTCCTTGAGCCCGAGCACCTCGCCGATGTCGGCGTAGGGCTGGTTCTCGAACTTGGCCAGGACGAGCGCCATGCGCTGGCGCTCGGGGAGCTCGGCGATCGCGGCCTGGACGGCGTCGACCAGGTCGGAGCGCTCCAGGTCCTCGGAGGGACCGAGCGCAGCGACGTCCTCCACGTCGAGGTCGCTGCCATCCGGGTCCGGCGCGCTCAGGGACTGGGGCGTGGGGCGCCGACGCTGGGTCTGGTTGACCGAGAGGTTGTAGACGATGCGGAAGAGCCAGGTCGTGAAGCGGGCGCGCGGCTCGTAGCGATCCCGAGCGCGGACCACGCGCAGGAACACCTCCTGCACCAGGTCGTCCAAGGGAGCGCGCGGCCCGAGGAAGCGCACCAGCAGGCCGTGGACGCGCCCCATGTGCGTCTCCACGAGCCGCTCGAAGGCGGCCTCGTCCCCCGCCTGCCAGGCCAGCATCAGGGTGGCTCCCTCGTCGAGCTCGACGGGTTCGGAGGTGCCTGAGGGGCTGGAGGTGCTGGGGTCCGTCATGGGGATTCCGGGGCGCGAGGGCCCAACCCCGGAGGTCGGGTCGGGTTCCGGTTCGTTCACCGGAGGGCGGGCCGCTCCCAGGATGGCGCAGGGCCTGCGCCGCGCAAGATCGGGCCCCGGAGTCCGCTGGACCCGTGGATGGCGACCGGAGCGCGGGGGGGACTCGCCGCAGGGGCGCGGACCTCGGGGCCGCCTCAGCGCGGACCCACGACGCGCCCCAGCACCTCTCCCAGGGGGACGGGTCCGAACTCGCGACTGTCGGTCGAGCGACCCGAGGCGTCCCCCAGCAGGAAGAGCTCGCCCGGACCGAGGCGCACCGGCGCGTCCACGCCGAAGGCGCCGCGCCGGGTGTAGTGCAGGTCACGCTCCACCAGGAGGTCCTCGAACGTGACCTCCTCCGCCTCGAGGACCACGCGCGGCTGGACCGCGGGCCCGCCCGTCGGAGGGCCGAGCGCGGCCTCGAGCACGACCGCCCCGTCGAGACGCACGAGGAGACGATCGTCGAGGTTCGCGACCGTCAGCGCGTGCGGCGAGGACCCGGACCACGGCGCCTCGCCCTCGGCGAGCGGCGCGCGGAGGCTCGGGGCGTCGCGGCCAGCCCCCGGCAGGGGAGCGCGTCGACCGAGCCGGACGGTCACCCGGTCACCCTCGGGGAGGACCGAGACGAACAGCTGGTCCCCGCCCTCCGTGAGGGTGAGCTCGAGGGTCGAGCCCTCGCAGATGCGCAGGCCCAGGAGGGTGACCGCGAGGTCGGCGACGCTGACCTCCCCTGCGATCCACTGGCCCTCGGCGTCGAGGTGTCCGTCGGTGACGTCGAAGGCGGTGCGCAGCGAGCCGCCGAGGGACCACCCGCCCTCGGCCAAGGCCTCCGGCGCTTCGGACCAGGAGGGCGACCAGCCGCAGCGAGTGGCCTGGAAGACCGGGACCAGCGGGAGGACGCCGAGGCTCCTGTCGAGGGGCGCCCGATCCACGAGCAGGTCGCCGGACGAGGTGATCGAGAGCTCCTCCCCGGGGAGACCGACGACCCGCTTCACCAGGGGGTCGTCCCCCGTGGCGCGCACCACGACCACATCCCCACGCACCGGGAGCTCGTCGGTGAAGCGCACGAGCACGCGGTCCCCTGGGAAGAGGGTCGGCTCCATGGAGGACGACCCCACGGTGAAGAGGTCTCCTACGAAGGCCCTCAGCGACACGAGCGCGAGAGCGGCGAGGGCCAGGACCCAGACGAGCGAGCGGGCTCTGGACATCGCGGCCTAGGCGGGGATGAGCGCCTTCGCGACCGCGACGAACAGGACCGAGCCGGAGACGTCGGAGAGGCAGATCAGGAACGGGCCCGCGACGATCGCGGGATCGATCCCGAGGCGGGTGCAGAGCACGGGGACGGAGGTCCCCATCAGGGCCGCGCAGAGGATCGCGGCGGTGGTCGCGATCCCCACCGCCATGCCGAGCTGGCCCGGCTCGAGGAGGGAGACGACCCCCGCGAGCACGACCCCACAGATGAGCCCGATGACCACGCCCACCAGCGTCTCGCTACGCAGCATCGCGCGCTGGCGCGGCCCCTCGAGCTCCCCCATGGCGATGGCGCGCACGAGGATCGTGCTCGACTGCACCCCCACGTTCCCGGCCAGGCCGATGATGAGCGGCAGGTAGCGGAGGATGTCGCTGGTCCCCGCGCCCTCCCCGGGCGTCTCGAGGAACCAGCGCAGCACCTTCGCGCTCACGAGGCCCGAGAGCACGGTGATCCCCATCAGGGGGAGCCGGTTGCGCACGCGCCGCAGCACGGAGGCACGCCCGTGGAGGCTCTCAGCGCTGGCCCCCGCCATGCGCAGGAGGTCCTCCTCCGCCTCGTCCGCGAGCACCTCGGTGGCGTCCTCGGCGGAGATGACCCCGATGAGAGCCCCGCTGTCGTCCACGACGCCGAGGCTCTGCAGCCCGTACTTGTCGACGAGGCGAGCGGCGTCCTCCTGGTCGTCCGCGACGCCGACGGTGATCGGCTCGACCATCGCCTCGTCGACGGGGGTGTGGATCGGCTGGCTGAGCAGGACGCGGTCGGGGAGGAAGCCCAGCGGGCGGCCCTCCGCATCGACGACGAAGACCGCGAGCTCCTCCTCCGCGTCCTCCCCCTGCTTGCGGATCGCCTTGACCGCGTCCCCGAGGCGCTCCTCGGGACCGACCGTGACGAACTCGGTCGCCATGATGCCGCCGGCCGTGTCCGGATCGTGGGCGGCGAGCTCCCGCAGCTCCTGGGCCGTCTCCGAGTCGATCGTGGCCAGCACGTCCTCGGCGAGGCGCGTGTCGGCGTCCCCCAGGAGGTCGGCCGCCTCGTCGGACGGCAGCTCGTCGATGACCTCGCGGAGGTCGCCGGCGCTCATGCGCTCGATCAGGGCGGCGCGCAGGTCGTCGTCGGCGAACTCGATGAGCTCGGCCTGCTCCTCGGCGTCGAGCTCGCCGTAGACGAGCCACGCGTCCTCCGCGGACACGTCCCGGAGCCAGTCGGCCTGGTCCGCCGCGTGCACGCCCTCGAGGTAGCGGGCCGCCTGCCCCGGAGAGGTCTCCAGCAGGGAGCGGAACTCGCGCGAGTCCTTGTCCTCTCTCCCTGCGGGCACCATGGGCGCATCGTAGCCCGCGTCCGCCCGGCCGACGCCACCGGAGTCGAGGTGGAGGCCGCGCGACGGGTCGCCCGGGGCGCCCCTTCCCCGCGCGGCGTCCCGGGCGCCGTACCATGCGATCGCGCCGGCCTGCAGCCGTGCCGCCCCTTCCCATGAGCGCCGAAGACCGCGAACTGATCCACGACTGGAACGAGGACCCTGCCCCGGGCTTCCGGGTCCAGCTCGACGACGAGACCCTGCGCGACGGGCTCCAGAGCCCCTCGGCCCTCGACCCGAGCCTCGACGACAAGCTCACGCTCGTGCGGATCATGGACGGGCTGGGGATCGACACGGCGAACGTCGGTCTGCCCGGCGCGAGCGCCAAGGCCCGCGAGCACATCCTGGCGCTGTGCCGGGAGATGACCGGCCTCCGCATCACCCCCAACGTCGCCTGCCGCACCCTGGTCTCGGACATCGCCCCGGCGGCCGAGGTCGCGCAGGAGGTGGGCGCCCCCGTCGAGGTCTGCGCCTTCATCGGCTCCTCGCCCATCCGCATGTACGCCGAGGGCTGGGAGATCGAGAAGATGGTCGCCCTGTCGAAGGAGGCCGTCTCGTTCGCGACCGGCGAGGGCCTGCCCTGCATGTTCGTGACCGAGGACACCACGCGGGCCCACCCCGACCACGTGCGCGCCCTCTACGAGACGGCCATCGAGGCCGGCGCCAAGCGCATCTGCGTGTGCGACACCTGTGGCCACGTCACCCCCTCCGGCGTCCGCTCCCTGATCACCTTCGTGAAGGGCATCGTCGAGGAGAGCGGGCAGGACGTGGGGATCGACTGGCACGGCCACCGGGACCGCGGCCTCGGCCTCGCCAATGCCATGGCCGCCATCGAGGCCGGAGCGACCCGGATCCACGGCTCGGCCATGGGCGTCGGGGAGCGCACCGGCAACGTGGAGATGGACCTCCTCCTGGTGAACCTGAAGCTGCTGGGCTGGTTCGACGGCGACCTCACGGCCCTCACCGACTACGTGCAGCTGGCCGCTCGCTCCGTGGGCGTCCCCCTGCCGCCGAACTACGCGGTCTTCGGCAAGGACGCCTTCGAGACCTCGACGGGGGTCCATGCCGCCGCGGTCATCAAGGCCTTCAAGAAGGGCGACCACTGGCTGGCCAACCGGGTGTACTCCGGGGTCCCCGCGGACCTCTTCGGGCTGGAGCAGCGGATCGCCGTGGGCCCCATGTCCGGCAAGTCGAACATCGTCTGGGTCCTGGAGCGCCACGGGGTCGAGCCCAGCGACGAGCGCATCGAGCGGGTCCTGCAGGCCGCGAAGACCTCGAACCGTCAGCTGACGGACGAGGAAGTGGTGACGGCGGCCGGCTGAGCGTCACGCAACTCGCCCGCGCGAGCCCCCGCACCCCCGGGGCTCAGGACGGAGAGAGGCGCAGGGCATGCCAGGACGCGGGGCATATCAGGCCCTCGCAACCGAGCGGACGCACGAACGTCCCTGGGTGGGCGGGGGAGGCGGTGGCCCGCGTCATGTCGCCCCCTCCCGATCCGACCCCGCCCCCCTAGGATG
>WTJQ01000052.1 GCA_011524785.1 Planctomycetota bacterium
CGCCGGGAGCGTGGCCCTCCGCCGCGGCTCAGAGGCCCCCGTCCGGCTCCTCGCGAATCCTCGCCATGAGGCTCCGCATGGCCTCGAGCCGCTCGGGCTCGCGTGCGGCGAGGTCCTGCTCCTCGCCCGGGTCGGCCCCCAGGTCGTAGAGCGCCCCGCGCTCCCCCGGCGTGAACGAACCCCAGGGCCCGAGGCCGATGCGCGTCTTGCCAGGAGGCACGTACTTCCACTGGCCCTGCCGGAGCGCGAGCCTGCCCGCCTCGTGCACGAGGTGCGGGCGCCCAACCGGGTCATTGCCCAGTAGCGCGTCGAGGGAGTCTCGCGAGTCGGGGCAGGCCCCCTCCGGCACATCGACCTCGGCCAGGGCGGCGAGGGAGCGCGCGAGGTCGACCTGGCCCAGGAGTGCGCTCGAGGTCTGGCCCGCCTCGATCCATCCCGTCCAGCGCACCAGGAACGGCGTGCGCGTCCCGCCCTCGAAGCGCGAGTACTTCCCCGCGCGCCAGGGCCCGTTCGGGTCGTGTTCGCCGAGCAACTCGTTGGCGTCGTCGCGGTAGCCGTCGTCGAGGACGGGACCATTGTCCGAGGCGAAGATCACGAGGGTCTCCTCCGCCAGGCCGCGGGCGTCCAGGAAGTCGAGGAGCTCCCCCACGCACCAGTCGGCCTGGACCATCGCGTCCCCGCGCGGTCCCTGGCCGCTGGCCCCCTCGAAGCGCGAGTGCGGCAGGCGCGGGACGTGGATGTCATGGGTCGAGAACATCAGGAACCAGGGCTTGCGGCCCCCGTCCTGGCGGACCTGGGACGCCGCGTCCTCGAGGAACTCCAGGGCCTCGCCCACGAAGACGTCGGCCATGTCCTCGTCCACCCAGCGCGCCGCCTCGCCACCGGTCATCCAGCCGATGCGCGAGACGCCGTTGACGATCGTGCTGTTGTGGCCGTGGGACCAGTCCTGGCGCAGGGTGTCCCGCGCCTCCTTCCCGCTCGGCGAGGGGTCGATGCGCTTGCGATAGCTGACCTCGATCGGGTCCTCGGGGTCGAGCCCCACCACGCGGCCGTCCTCGAAGTAGACGCAGGGCACGCGATCCCCGGTCGCCGGCATCAGGAAGTGGTGGTCGAACCCGAGGTCCGCGGGGTTCGGCCGGACCTCCTGGTTCCAGTCGTTGCCGCCCTCACCCAGGCCCAGGTGCCACTTGCCGACGATGCCCGTGGTGTAGCCCGCGGTCTGGAGCACGTCCGCCAGCGTGACCGTGTCCGGGTCGATCACGAGCCCGGCGTCCCCGGACGCGATGCCCGTGCCCTTCTTGCGGAAGGCGTACTGCCCCGTGAGCAGGGCGTAGCGCGAGGGCGTGCAGGTCGCCGCGCTGCAGTGGGCGTCGGTGAAGCGCAGCCCCTCGTCCGCGAGCCGGTCGATGTTCGGGGTCGGCGTCCGTGAGCCCTCGTAGCAGCCCACGTCTCCGTAGCCCACGTCATCGGTATAGATCAGGAGGACGTTGGGAGGCGCCGCTTCGACGGGGGCTGTGTTGCCTAGCGTCGTGTCGCCTAGCCTCGTGCCGCCATCACCATCGCCCGCCGTACGACATGCCGCCGAGAAGGAGGCGAGGACCACGGCCGCCCACGGGAGGGAGCGGCCTCGAGGATCGAGGCTCGTCATGGCCCGAGCCTAGCCGAGGCGGGCTCCGTCCCGCGCCGCTCAGTTCTCGAGCCGCATGCGCGCCAGGTAGATGGCGGACTTGCCCTCGTGGCTCGAGTAGTACGAGACCAAGAGCTCCGAGCCTTCGAGGACCATCCCCGGATAGCTCGTGTCGCCCCCCGAGGGGAGCACCGCCAATTCGGTCCAGTTGCCCGCGAGGTCCACCTGGCCGATGGCGGTCCGCTTGCGCCAGCCCCCCTCCCCCTCGGAGCGCCGGCCAGCGGCCAGCATCCGCCCGTCGTCGAGGACGAGGAGCTCGGGCCCCCCGAGCGACACCGGCAGCTCGTTCCAGGTCCACTCCGTGAAGGGCGGCGGGGCGGAGCCGATCATGGCGTTGCCCTCGCGACGCACCAGCGCCGCCATCGACCCGTCGGGGAGGGCCCGCAGGGTGGCCTCGCTCGGCCGCTGGTCGAGGTCCCAGGTCGCCACGGCCCGGGCCTCCACGCCGTCCTCGATCGCGACCAGGTGCTGCCGCCAGACGTCGCCCTCGGGCTGGTAGACCACGCCGTAGGCCGTCGAGCCGATCCAGGTCAGGCGCCAGAGCCAGTCGACGGGCCCCGCGATCTCGGGGTCGATCCGCACGTCCACGAGCTCGAGGTCCGCTCCGGCCCGGGGCCTCCAGCGCGCGACCTTCGAGGTGCGGCCGAGGAGCTCCGTCCCCTCGTAGCGCGAGGCGCCCACGAGCAGCAGCAGGTCACCGTCGGGAGCCACGCTGAGCTTGGGGTCCCGCAGGTCGAGGCCCTCCTCCGCGAGCAGGGTTCGGCTGCGCCAGCTCTCCCCATCGCGGGAGGACAGGACGCGAATGGCCCCGCCGGTGCCCCCCACGTGGGAGTCCCCCTCGCGGAACGCCAGGACCAGCTCGCCGCGGTACGAGACCAGGTCGGTGAACGCCTGATGGGGCGCCGCGTCCCAGACGCGGCTCACTCCCTCCAGCTCGAGCGACACGGGGCCAGGCTCCGCCCCGGGCCACGCGTCCAGCCAAGGCGCCTTCGAGCCCACCCAGGCGAGGAGCTGCCGCCGCTCCTCCGCGGTCAGGGGCTCGGCGTCGCGCGGCGGCATCTGCTGCCGGGGATCGCCGCCCCGCGCCAGGCGGTAGAAGAGCTCGCACGCGATGATCCCGGCATCGTCCGCGCGGCTCGCGATCAGCCAGCCCCGCTCGGAGCGCTGGTCGTAGGACGCGGGCAGGTCGAGGCGCAGGCCGGCCCGCGGAGGGTCGGCGCCCGGGCCGTGGCAGCCGAAGCACTTCGCCTCGAGGATCGCGTAGACGCCGAGGTGCTTGGACGGCCCCGCCGGCCTGGGGTGATCCTGGAAGAACCGCGCTGCTAGACGCGCGTGGTCGGGGTGGTGTCGATGCCCGCCCCCGTGCTCGAACAGGAGCACGTCGGCCCCCTCCTCTGCAGGGAAGCGCACGACGCGCTCGTCGCGCGCCCAGGGCTCGGGCTCCCCACACCGGCGGGCCTCCCGCAGCGAGCGGAGTGCGTTCTCCTGCCAGACCCACTTCACGAGCTCGTCGTCGGGGGAGCCCGCGTGGAGGACGGCCACCCCCGCCGCCGCCGTCTGCCCCACGCGGCGCCCCTTGCCGCTGGCGGAGGGAGAGACCGAGGCGAGGACCTCGGCGCGCTCCTCGAGCAGGAGGTAGGTGAAGCCTCCCCCGTTCGAGTGCCCGGTGACGTGGATCCGGTCGGGATCCACCGCGGCCTCCTCCTGGAGCCGGGCGAGCAGCGCGTCGAAGAGCGCGAGGTCCCGGTCCCCCTGCGTGCCGGCGACGTTCTGCCAGCCGGGGCGCCGGCCGTCGGGGTCGACCAGCCTGCTCGGCGTGGGCAGCCCCTGGGGGTAGACCACGATCGCCTCGGGCCACTCGCGGTGAAGACCGAAGCGTCGGGCGAAGCCCGGTGCGCGACCGCCGTGGCCGTGGAAGGCGAACACCACCGGCGCGGGTTCGCCAGCCTCGTTCTCCGTGGCACGAGCCGCCTCGGGGATCCTGACGAGCGCCGCTCGCTCGACATCACCGACCTGCAGACGCCAGGTATCGAGCCGCTGTGCCGACGCGGGCGCCCCCAGGAGGAGGCTCAGGAGGAGGACCAGCAGGAGCGAGAACGGAGCCCTGTGCATGGCCCGATCCAACCATGCACGGACGGCGAGGTTGCGTCCCGAGTCGGAGATCCGTCGGGATCAGCGGCGCGGGCGCAGCTCGAGGCGCCGCAGCTTCATCAGCGGGCCCTCGTCCTTGTCGCCGTGCACGGTGATCCGGTGGTCTCCGGCCCCAACGGCCACGGTCCCCAACAGGAGCGTGCGGTAGTCCGTCCAGGACTCCGTCGCCGCGAGCGGGGCCCGGGCCATCGCCTCGCCGTCCGCGCGGACCTCGACCGTCCAGCCGGCCTCGGAGGGCGCGCAGGCGTAGGTCAGCACGACCTCGAACTCCCCCGGCTCCGCGAGCTCGAGCGCCCACTCCGCGTGCGCGTCCCGGTCGCGCCAGTAGCCCAGGCAGTTCTGGTCGCCCTCGTAGCGGAGGCTCTTGCCCCGGACGGCCGCGCTGCGGGCCTCGAGGGTGAAGCCTCCGTCCTCGCGAGACGCCTCGGGCTCGAGACGGCCCGCGCCGATGCGCATGAGTCCCTCGAGCTCGTCCCAGTGCTCCGCGTGCACGGCGCGCGGATCGCAGTCGTGCGCGGCGCAGAGCGAGGCCGCGAGGCCGACGATCTCCCCCATGGCGCCGGTGGTCTTCATGACGCGCACGGCGCCCAGGGCCTCGTGGGTCACGCTGATGTCGCGCCCGGCCATGAACAGGTTGGGGACGTTGCGGCTGTAGAGGCAGCGGTAGGGCACCCAGTAGGGGCCGTCGTACTCGTAGCCCTTGCCCCGCGTGTAGTCGGCGATGAAGGCGTCGTCCCCGTGCCCCTCCGCATAGCGCGTGTCCGGGTGGTGGGTGTCGATGCCCCAGGTGCAGGGGAAGCAGCCGTCGTCCCAGTCGCGCCCGTCCCGCAGGTCCTCGGCCGTGAGGACCACGTCCCCCATCAGCCGGCGCGACTCGCGCTTGCCCGCGATGTAGGCGACCCAGTTCAGGCGGTGGGCGGGGTAGCGGCCCTCCACGTTCTTGATCGCGTCCCACGCCCCGTACATGGCGCGGAAGTTCTGGTCGCGGATGCGCTCCATGTCGGCGATGGGATCGCGATCGAAGCCGTTCTCCCAGTACCAGTTCCCGATGGAGATGGGCCCGTTCGAGCGCTCCGGCGTCTTGGCCCCCCAGTCACGCCCGGGGAAGGGCTTGTCCTCGAGGTCCACGGCCCACGGCGTGCGCGGGAAGGCCGCGTCCTCCACCGCCTGGGCGAGCTCGGAGGACAGGGGATCCAGGTCGTCGCAGAGGCACTGGATGTTCCAGAGGTTGCTCGCCCCCATGTGCCCCTCGTCGGTCTGCTCGAAGTCGGCCCCGGCCAGGAAGCCCAGGGACGCGTCGCCGGTGCTGTCGAGGAACCAGCGCCCGCGCAGGCGGACCCGCTCCCCCGTGCGCACGTCCTCCGCGAGGATCGCGGCGATGCGCTCCCCGTCGAGCTCCACGCCGTTCATGCGGCGCTCCAGGAACAGGGTCAGGTCCTCCTCCGCACGCGCCACCCTCAGCTTGCGGTCGTCGTCGAAGACCGCCGCCCCCTGGGCGTTCTTCGAGTCGGCCCGGCGCTCGGGGACGAGCTCCATGACGACGTCGCCGATCCGCGGATAGGGCTGCTGGTTCACGTGCCCCTCGGGCCAGACGCGCACCTCCGAGCTGGAGTTGCCCCCGAGCACGGGGCGGTCCTGGACGAGCGCCACGGACAGGCCTCGACGGGCGGCGGTCACGGCTGCGGCCGTGCCGGCCATGCCCCCGCCCACGACGACCAGGTCGAACTCCCCCGCGTCCTCGGGCCCGACGGGGAGTCCGCGGACGCTGCGACGCCAGGGGGTCAGCTCGGCCAGGTCCTCCGGCGGGACGAAGGCCGGGTCCCGCGCGAGCAGGACCGCGTCGCAGCGGCCCTCGAAGCCCGTCAGGTCGTGCAGGGCGAGCGTGTGGCGCCCGGGATCGAGCTCGAGCATCCCGCCGTCCTGCCAGTGCCAGGCCGCGCCCTCGGTCCCGAACTCCGGCCCCACGGCCGCGCCGTCCACGAGGACCTGGAAGCGGCCGGGTGCGCCCTCGACGCCCCACGGCGCCACCCAGTCCCGCGTGCGGACCCAGAGGCGCCAGGTCCCAGGGTGCTCGACCTCGAGCGCCGTGACGGCGTCCTCCACCGGCACGCCCATGCCGTGGGCCAAGAGGTACGGCGACCCCATCAGGTCCATGAACTGCTGGTCGAGGACCCAGCCCCCGAGCTCGTCGAACCCCTCGGCCTCGAGGAGCAGCAGCTGGCGGGGCCGATCGGCCGTGGCGGTCACGGCGCAGGCGCCAAGGGCTCCCAGAGCGAGGATGAGGCACGGACGCAGCATGCGCCCACTCTAGGCGGGGGCGGCCCGCTGGGCCGAGGGCGCGCCCGCGGCCTGCCCGAATCGCGCGGGGGACGCTACGGTCGAGGTGTCGGCGGATCTCACCGTCAGGCCCCTGCACCGCCGATCCCCAACCGCTGCCCCATGCTCCGCCCCCTGACCCGCTCCACGCTCCTCGCTGTCGTCGCCTCCGTCCCTGCGCTCGGCCAGGGATTCGATCCCGCCACCGGCAACGCACCGATCGAGGTCGTGATCCCTGCAGCCATCCCGGCCATCTTCGAGACGGTGGCGCCCGGCGACGCTCCGCTGATCCTGCGCACGACCACGCTGCTCAACAACGTGTGGTTCGACGCCATCGCCCCCTACCACCCGACGGCGATCGGCGTGTGCTCGAACCTCGGGCGTCGGCCCGCGTCCGAGCACACCGACGCCAACAGGAACGTGGCGATCCTCTACGCCTCGCACCGGATGCTGGACAGCCTCTTCCCGACCTACCAGCAGGACTGGCGGGACCTGATGACCTCCGTGGGCCTCGACCCCGATGACACCAGCACCGATCTGTCGACCCCGATCGGGATCGGCAACGCGGCCGGCGCGGCCGTCGTGGCCGTGCGCGAGCACGACGGCATGAACCAGCTCGGGGACGAGGGGAACCCCCTGCTGACGGGCCGCAGCGACGTCGGGCGACCCTACTGGGATCACACCGGCTACGCCCCGGTCAACACGCCCTACGAGATCGTGGACGCCGGGCGCTGGCAGCCCGCGATCCTGGACAACGGGTACGGCATCTTCCGCACGCAGCAGTTCATCACGCCCCAGTACGGCGAGGTCCTGCCCTTCAGCCTCCGCAAGCCCCTGCCGATCCTCTCGCCGCCGCCGCTCGCGAGCGATCCCGCCAACGCCGCGCTCTACCAGCAGCAGGCGGACGCCGTGCTCGCCGCCTCGGCCAACCTGACGGACGAGCAGAAGATGATCGCCGAGCTGTTCGACGACAAGATCGCCTCGCTCGGCATGTCCGCCCTGTTCCAGAGCGTGGTGCAGGGGATGTCGGTCGAGGAGTTCGTCCACTACGACTTCCTCACCAACCTGGCGGCCTTCGACACGGGCATCGTCATCTGGCGCGAGAAGCGCCACTACGACGCGGTGCGGCCCTTCACCGCCATCCGTCACCTCTACGGGGACGACCTCGTCACGGCCTGGGGCGGGCCCGGCCAGGGCACGACCCTGGTGCCCGCCAGCCAGTGGCGCAGCTACCTCCCGGTCGCCGACCATCCGGAGTACCCCTCCGCCTCCGCGGCCTTCTGCGCCGCCCATGCCGAGTCGAGCCGGCTGTTCCTGGGGACCGACGACCTCAACTGGTCCCTCGACGTGGACGCCGGCAGCTCGCGCATCGAGCCGGGGATCACGCCCGCCTCGAACCTGACGATCAGCTTCGCGACCTGGACGGAGTTCGAGACGGTGTGCGGGATGAGCCGCTTCTGGGGCGGGGTCCACTTCGAGGCGGCCATCGCACCGGGGCGCGCCATCGGGACCGCCATCGGCGCCCGCGCGCACGCGTACCTGCAGCGCCGGATCCTGGGGACTCCCTGAAATGGGAGGACGGGCGTTGGCCCGTCGCGAAGGGTGGAGTGCGGGCACGCCGCGGGGCACAGTGAAGAGACTCCGAGCCACGATGCGTGCCCTCCTCCTGCTCACGGCCCTCCTTGGCCTCCTGCTGTTCCTCTGGCCCTCCCAGGAGGCCTCGACCGCGGCACCTCTTGAGGCATCGGCGCCCTCGTTGGCGAGCGAGTTGGAGCTGGAGCCCACGGCGGATCTCAGCGAGGTCCGCGAGGAGGCTCCGCAGGACGCCCGGGTCGGGTGGCTCGTCCGCGTGGTGGACGTGACCGGGGACCCCGTCCCTGGCGCGACGGTCCTGACCACCTTCGTGGCCGGACGCATCCGCAAGCGCATCGTCCACACCGCGGGGCCCGGCGTTCGCACCGATGCCTCCGGCGAGGCGTTCGTCCCAGCTCCAGGGGACGACCTGCCCGCCGAGCTGCTCGAGGACCTGGCCGATGGAATCGCGACCGCGCGCCTCTCCCTGGACCTCCTCCTGTCGGAGAAGCAGGAGGGAGCCGAGCGCAGCTACGCCGACGTGTCGCTCGACGGAGTCGCACCCCCCACCCGCGTGACCCTCCTCCAGCCCTCCACGGGCTCGGTCGTCATCGTGGTGCGATCCCAGGAAGGACCGCTCCCCGCTGGGCTGACCGTGGACCTCGTCCCGGCGCGGAGGCAGCGCATCCTGGGAGGTTCCCGCCAGTTGCCGGTCCCCGCTGGACACGTCGAGGTCCCCGTCCGGTTCGACGGCATCGGCCTGGGTCTGTTCCTCGAGCTCAAGGCCTATCTGCGCGCCCCCTGGTCCCTCGGCCCTCTTGCCCAGGGGGAGCTGCGAGGGCCCACGAGCGCAGGCGGGTCCACCAGCACGTCCCTCGTCCTGGAGGAGTTCCCCACAGGCGTGACCCTGAAGGGTCGCGCCTTCGGGCTCGCGGGCGGCCCCCTGAGGATCGTGGCCCTGACCCCACCGCAGATCGGCGCGAGCGAGACGATCTCCCCCCAGGACCCCATCACGGTCGCGACCCTCGATCTCGAGGAGGGCGAGGAGTTCGCGGTGTTCGCCCCGTGGCTGAAGAGCCCGAGCGAGCGCGTGTTCCGCTCCATGCAGCGCATCGAGGCCGTGAACGCCTCCGAGAACTCCTGGCAGGGGGTCGTCGAGATCCAGCCGGGACAGCAGGTCGTCGACCTCGGCGTCCTCGACCTCCGGCGCCCCCGCCTGGTCCTGGCAGGACGCGTGGTGGACAGCCGCGGGGTGGGCGTGCCTCTCGATCTGAAGGCCGGACTGCGCCTGCCGGACGAGGCCAGCTGGAGAGGCGTCACGACCCGGCTCCAGAGCGACGAGGATGGCCGCTTCGAACTGCAGGGGGACTACCCCGACGGGGAGTGCTGGCTCCAGGTCGACAGCAGGACCTGGCGCCTCCTGGGGGGCATGGACGCCGCGCCGACCTTCCCGAGCGGCACGCTGGACGCCGAGCTCGTGGTGTACCGGACGAGCTCGGTGACCCTCGACACGTCCAATCTGCCTGCGGACTCACGGCAGCACTTCCGCCTCAGCATCGTGCGCTCCGACCTGGAGCCCGAGGAGGCCAAGGAGAACCTGCAGCGGCGCTCCCTGCCCCGGGACGAGTCGCCCCTTCGCGTGGACGGGCTCGTCTGCGGTCCCACCCGCGCGACGCTCGAGGTCGCGGGGGTCGGGACCATCGCCTCGTGGGACTTCGTCCTCGAGCCCGAGGAGCCCTACCACCTGGGAGCCCCCACCACCGATCGCCCGCTGTACGCCCACACGGTGATCCTGGAGTCGGGGGCCGACCCCGACTCCGAGGACTCGCCCCGCGTCGTCGCGAACGGGCCCCATGTAGAGGGACGGGCCGGCGGCCGGCGCGTGTTCGCCGAGTTCACCTATCGGGATCGCTCCCGATACACGTTCCTCACGGCGGAGCCGTTGGAGACGATCACGGTCCGAAAGCCCCACGGAGCAGGGGCCCATGACGAGAACGGCTCGGTCACCGTCGAGGTCACGGGCACCGAGACGCGCGTTCCCTGGCCGCCGCGCTGAGGCCGCCGGAGGCCAGCGCTCGGACTCCGCGAGGCGGTCCGTCTTGGTGACTCGTCAGTGCGATCCCTCAGTGCGACCCGAGGAAGCCGGCGCTCCGCATCCAGGCCGTGAGCAGCTCCGGCCACTGCCCCACGGGCAGGTCGGGGCGCCGCATGCCGTAGCCGTGCCCGCCCTCGTGGAAGA
>WTJQ01000641.1 GCA_011524785.1 Planctomycetota bacterium
GTGTAAGCGGAACGGTCGAAACGCTCCACGCCTCCACTCCTGGCGGTCGGGATAGCGGGAGAGCTCCACGGTGGTCGTGTGCCCCATGGGGTCGGACGGGCTGTTGATCTGGAGCCGGAAGTAGCAGACGGCCTCGAACGTATTCCACACGAGGTGAGACGTCTCCGGCACCCCGGGGACGGACCAGCCCGTTCGGAAGTAGGAGGTGGGATCTCCCAAGACGAAGAGGAGCCCGGCCGTCGACGGCGGCGAGCTCTACGACGCGACGCTGGTGGGATCGTGGGGAGCGGGCGGGGCGCGCGCTTCGCTCGCTTCCATCGGATCGCCTCTCGAGCCCATGGCGCCCCCGCTACCACTCAACGAGGCCGGCAGCCCTTCGGGCAGCCGGCCTCGTTTCGTGTCCGCGGGGGGAGGATGCGTTGTTGGGCGCCGCCGCGGGGCGGCGGCGCGTGCCCCCGCAGCGCAAGGAGGGGCCGGAGCGGACGGAGGGGGGCCTCGTTTCGTGTCTGCGGGCGCAGGGTCCGGCCTCGCTTGCCCTTGGGTGCGATCGCTGACTGGGGTGCCCCGAGCAGCCTGCGCTCGCCCGTCTCGGGCAGCTAGTCCAGTTGGATGGCTCCGAGGTCGAGGGCCTCCCCGGCGGTGATGGCGATGCCTTCGACGATCCGTGGCGAGGAGCCTGATGCCGAGACCTTCAGCTCGTAGGTGCCCTCGGCGAGGCCCGCCACCTCGAAGCTCCCGTCGGGGGCACCGACCACCTGGCGAACTCGACCGGCGAACGCGTCGAGGTCACGTCCCCAGTGACCGAGCAGCTCGGCCATGGGGTCATCGGCGGACGCGCCGGGGACCAGGGCGACCTCGTCGGCCATCAGCTCGATGCGGACCTGGGAGGCTGGCGCACCGCCGGAGACGATGCGTCCGCGGAGGACTCCCTCGGGTTGCATGCGCAGGGTCATGACCTTCTCGCCCTCCCCGTCCCAAGCCACGCGGGTGCGCAGGTCGCCATAGCCCGGAGCGATCAGCGTGACATCGTGCCAGCGGGGATCCGCGTGCAGGATCGCGAGGCCCTCCGCATGGTCCTCCAGGGAAGCCGGCACGAGGTCGCTGGCATACGTCCCTCCCTCGAAGCCACGGGCCTGGAACACGTTGAGCCCGTAGCGCTCGACGGGCTCGCCATCGCGCGCGTCCAGCACGCGGAAGCGGCCGGGAGTCGAGCGGGGAAGCACGAGCACCACCTCCGTCGCGCCACGCTCGTAGTACGGCCCCGATTCGCCGATGAGGGGCTCGTGCTGCGCTTCCAGAGAGGCCGAGATCCAGTGCTCCCCGTCCTCGTCGAAGAAGAGCTCGAACGTCCCGTCCTTGGCGCTCCTCGTGACCGGTTGGCTGGTCACGCGCACCCCGTCCTTCCACTGCTCGTTGGGAGTCCGGCGACCGCCCCAGACCTTCGCCCCGACCACTGGCATCGAGTCCTCGTCCACCACTCGTCCCGAGATGGCCCGTGCTCGCTCCAGGGTGAAGTCGACGCGCTCGGTGGTCACGCCAGCCCTGACCTCGACCGAGTCCCTGGTCGTGCTGACGAAGCCCTCCGAATGAACCTCGACGGAGTAGCGACCAGGCGGAACGCCGCCGAGCTCGTAGCGGCCCTCCTCATCCGGCCAGTCGCTCTTGCTCGTCCCGCCCCACTCGACGAAGACCCTGGTCTCCGGCGCGTCCGTCCCGATGTGGCGCACCTGCCCCCGGATCGCTCCAGCCGGCTCGAGGAGGAACTCGCCCAGCTCGTTGTCGCCAGGGAAGAGGGGCGGTTCCTCCTCGGAGCCGAAGCGGAAGCTGCGCTCCGCCCTCATGTGGTAGGGCAGGTGGTCGACCGTGAGCATGACCCAAGGAGAGGTTGGAAGGGCCACGTCGAACTCGAAGCGACCGTCCTCATCCGTGATCGTCTTCGTGGCTCCGACGTTCCCCTCGAAGGCGGGGTCATCGATCCAGTGGTCCGTCATGCTCCAGAACTTGACCAGTGCTCCGGGCAGTCCTGATCCACGCGCGACGACGCGGCCTCGGACCTGACCCCTGGGCCAGGCCTCCTCGACGGCCGCCGCCGACGGGCCCTCCCCGGGTGCGGAGGCGAGCGCTTCGCCCACGGCTGGTGGGCTCGCAGGATCCTGGGTCTCGAGCGAATCCTCTGCTCGAGCGAGTCCGGCCACAGCGCCTGCTCCTCGCTCGGAGAGGCTTGGCGCCTCGGGTCCCACGGGATCGGCCGCCCCCCAGGGGCGCCACAGCGCCAGGCCAGCCCCGAAGGCCACGAGTGAGAGGGGCAGGAGTCTGGGCCAGGACTTCATCGACCCATCCAACCGGGGATTCGGACGTCCGTTCCGGACTTGGCCC
>WTJQ01000032.1 GCA_011524785.1 Planctomycetota bacterium
CACGGTCCCGGTCGAGGACGTCATCTTCCGCCTGGCTGCAGAGGGCGCGCCTGCCGCGCCCGCGGCGGCTCCTGCGCCGTCCGCCGCTCCGGCGGCTCCGGCCGCGGCGACCCCCGCCGAGGCCACGCCGGCCCCTGCCTCTGCCCCGGCCACGGACGCCAAGGTCCTGGCCGTGCCCAGCGCTCGCCGCGTCGCGCGCGAGCTCGGCATCGACCTGGCCCAGGTCCCCGGCTCGGGCCGCAACGGCGTGATCCGTCGTGCGGACGTGGAGGCCTTCGCCGCCTCGGCCCCCGCAGCCGCCGCGCCGGCCGCCGCGCCGGTGGCCCAGGCGGCTCCGGCCCCGAGCACCCCGACCTTCACGGCGCCCAGCGCCGCCGAGGAGCGCATCCCCTTCCGCGGCGTCCGCCGCAAGATCGCGGAGGCGATGGTCCGCTCGAAGCAGACCGCGCCGCACTTCACCGTCGTCGAGGAGATCGACGTCACGGAGCTCGTCCGCGTGCGCCAGAAGGCCAAGGAGCTGGGCGCGAAGCAGGGTGTCAAGGTCACCTTCATGCCCTTCCTCATGAAGGCCGTCGCGAACGGCCTCATGAAGCACCGCATGCTCAACGGCCACCTCGACGAGGCGTCCGGCGACATCGTGCTGCCGGGGACCGTCGACCTGGGGATCGCGACCGACACGCCCAACGGCCTGATCGTCCCGGTCATCCGCGGCGTCCAGAGCAAGGGCCTGCTCGAGCTGGCCGCCGAGCTCCAGGACCTCGCGGAGCGCACCCGCGCCGGCAAGGTTCGCCCGGACGAGCTGAAGGGCAGCACCTTCTCGATCACCAACGCCGGGAACATCGGGGGCACCCTCGCCACGCCGATCATCAACTTCCCGGACATCGCGATCCTCGGCGTGCACCGCATCGTCAAGCGTCCCGGCGTCGTCGAGACCCCCGAGGGCGATGTCATCGAGGTGCGTCAGTACATGAACCTCTCCTGCAGCGTCGATCACCGCCTCGCGGACGGCGCCGACGCCGCGCGGTTCCTGGCCTACCTGCGCCAGATCCTCGAGGAGCCTGGGCTCCTGTCGCTCTGAGCGCTCTCCCGAACGGGGACGACCCGCACTCCGCACGCCCGGCCCCGGCCCGCGCATGACCGCCAAGCTCCAGATCCTCGAGAAGGACGGCGCCGTCGTCGGTGAGCTGCCCCAGCTCTCCGACGCCGAGCTGCTGGAGCTGTACCAGCACATGCTGCGCATCCGGGTCCTGGACGGGCGCATGCTCAAGCTCCAGCGCGCGGGGCGGATCGGCTTCGTCGGGACCTCGACCGGCCTCGAGGCGTCCCTGGTGGGCGCGGCCGCGGCCCTGCGTCCGAGCGACTGGATGTGGTCCGGTCTGCGCGAGGGGGGAGCCGCCCTGGTCCGCGGCCTGCCCCTCTCGGAGTACGTCGCGCAGATGTACTGCAACTCGAACGACACCGCGAAGGGGCGCCAGATGTGCAACCACTTCCAGCACAAGGGGTCCAACTACCCCAGCTGGTCGTCGGTCATCGGGACCCAGATCACCCACGGGGTCGGGGCCGCGTACGCCAGCAAGCTGCGCGGCGAGGACGTGGTGCACTCGATCCACATGGGGGACGGTGCGACCAGCTCCAACGGCTTCCACTCCGGCCTCAACTTCGCCGGCGTCTGGAAGGTGCCGGCGGTGTTCGTGTGCGTCGACAACGGCTGGGCGATCTCCGTCTGCTCGCGCGACCAGACGGCCGCCGAGAGCTACGCCGCGAAGGCCGAGGCCTACGGCATGCCGGGCATCGAGGTGGATGGCAACGACGTGCTCGCGGTTCGCGAGGCCATGACCGCGGCGGTCGCGCGCGCGCGCTCCGGCGAGGGGCCGAGCCTCGTGGTCCTCGAGACCTACCGCATGCTCGGACACTCCAGCTCCGACGACCCCAGCAAGTACCGCGAGGACGCGGAGGTCGCGCACTGGCAGGAGCGCTGCCCGCTCGAGCGCTACGAGGCGTTCCTGGCGGCGCGCGGGCTCCTCGGCGCCGGCGAGAAGGAGGCCCTCGAGCAGCGCCTCATGGCCGAGATCGACGCCGTGATCCACGAGCAGGAGGGTGCGGAGCCCATGCCGCTGCGCTCGCTCGTGGAGGACGTCTACGAGGAGGTCCCGCGGCACCTGCGCCTGCAGTTCAACGCCTTCCTCGAGGTCGCCGAGCGCCGCGGTGAGGCTACCCGCGGCGACGGGGCCTTCCCCCTCTGATCCACCCGGGCGGCGAGGCCGTCCGGAGACCCTACCCCGCACCATGTCCAACCCCCGCAAGGTCGTCGTCATCGGAGCCGGTCCCGCCGGCTACGTCTGCGCCATCCGCCTCCGCCAGCTCGGCCAGGAGG
>WTJQ01000191.1 GCA_011524785.1 Planctomycetota bacterium
TGCTCCGGACCCTGCGCTCGGGGTTCCGGCCGGGCGTCGATGCCAGCGCGATGTTCGGGGACGCGACCGCGGACTCCGGCCTGCTCGGCTTCGACGGCGATCTCCGCAGGACCGTGGTCGCGCGCGTGGGGGACACGCTGCGAGGGCGCTTCGTGGGGGCGCCTGGCGCCCGCTTCGTCGTGGACCTGGGCGCCCCGCGCGGGACGGGCGGCGCCGCGCTCTGGAAGGTCGACGGGCGGCTGCTCGAAGGGGAGCGGCAGCTCGTCCAGTTCGAGGTCGTGGCCGGGATCACCGACCGGACCAAGCCGGGTTGGGTCCGCCTCGAGGTCGAGCTGCCCATGGCGCGACCTGGGAGCGAGCACGTGCTCGAGCTCACCGTCAGGGGGGAGGGAGCCCAGGAGGGGACCCCCGTCTGGCTGGGTGCGCCCCACGTCCTGGGCACGCGCCCTGAGGAGGAGCGCCCGGACGTCCTCCTGGTCACGCTGGACACCCTTCGGGCGGACGCACTCGGGGGCGAGACCCCGGCGCTGATGGCGTTCGCCGCGGAGGGTCTGACCTTCGAGGACGCCTGGAGCGCCTGCAACTCCACCCTGCCGAGCCACGCGTCGATCCTGACGGGGCTCGCCGTGCCGACGCACGGGGTCCAGGACAACCGCAGTCGCCTCGAGGCCTCGGTGCGCACGTTGGCCCAGGCGTTCGCGGCTCAGGGGTATCGCACGGGTGCCGCCGTGAGCGTGCACCACCTCGAGGCGGCCTACTCCGGCCTGGGGCGGGGCTTCGACCTGTACCACCGGGTGCGCCGCGGAGCGGTGGTGGACGGAGCGCTCACCCTCGAGCCCGTCGAGCGCTGGCTGGAGGGGGAGGATGCGGACGCACCGCTCTTCCTGTGGGTCCACCTGTTCGACCCCCACACGCCCTATGGCCCGCCCGCGGAGTTCCTCACCGCGTACGAGCGTGAGCACCCGGCGCCGCCGCGGGAGGCCGCACCACCGACCATCGAGCCGAACCAGTCGACGAAGCCCGGAGGCTTCCTCGAGGGCGTGTCGAACCTGGCGCACGCCCGCCACCTGTACCGCGCGGGCGTCGCCTACACGGATCTCCTCTTCGGTCGCCTGTTGACGGCCTTCGACGACCGGCGTCCAGACGGCGTCGTCGCCGTGACGAGTGATCACGGGGAGGCCCTCGGCGAGCGTGGGATCTGGTTCAACCACCTGCTGTGCTATCCGGAGGTCCTCCAGGTGCCGCTGCTCCTGCGGTTCCCTGGGGTCGCGCCAGGAACGGTGCCCGCACGGGCCTCGACCCTCGATCTCGCGCCGACCCTGCTGGGCTCCCTCGGCCTGGGGGACCCGACGCACCTGCCCGGTCTCGATCTGCTGGAGATCGCGCGTGGGCGGGCCCCCGAGGATCGCCGCGTGCACTTCGTGCACAGCGCTCTGCTGCAGGCGGGATGCCGTGCCGACCACGAGCACTACGTGCGGACCCTGCGGGTCTGGGACCAGATGGGCCCTGGGAGGGTCCTTCCGGAGGGACACGAGGTCCTCTTCGATCCGGCCCAGGACCCGGCGCTGGCGATGGACCTGGCCCAGCAGGGTGGTCCTCGACTGGAGAGGATCCGCGCCGCCGTCCTGCGCTGGGTCGCGGCCAGCTCCACCGGGGAGCGCGTCCAGGCAGACGTCTCCGCCGAGGAGGAGGCGCAGCTCCAGGCTCTCGGCTACGGGGGCGCCGATGTGCCCTCCGGGTCGGAGGAGGACTAGGCTGGGCCCCATGGCTGGTGCAGCCCCCTTCGTGATCCTCGATGGCGTGGACGGCTGCGGCAAGTCCACCCAGGCGCGCCGCCTCGTGGCGGCCCTCGAGGCGCGCGGCTGGCCCGTGGAGCACCTGCGGGAGCCCGGGGGCACGCCCGAGGGGGAGGCGCTGCGCGCGCTGCTCCTCGATCGCTCCTCGGTCCTCTCGCCCGGGGTCGAGGCACTCCTCTTCTGTGCGGCGCGGCGCCAGCTGCTCGAGAGGCGCGTGGGGCCCGCGCTCGCAGCCGGGACCGCGGTCGTGTGCGAGCGGTTCCACCCCTCGACCTTCGCCTACCAGGCAGCCGCGGGTGGCCTCGACGAGGGCCCGCTCTTGGACCTGCTCCACGGCTGGGCCGGGGACCCCGCACCCAGCCGCGTGCTGCTCCTCGACGTCCCCGTCGCGGACGCCTCGAGTCGACGGGGCGCGGCCACCGATCGCATCGAGGACCGCGGGCTCGAGTTCCAGGAGGCCGTGCGCAGGGGCCTCGCGCGCTACGCGGAGCTCGCGGGCGATCTCGTGGCGCGAGTCGATGGCACCGGCAGCGAGGACGCCGTCGCGGAGCGTGTCTGGAGCGAGGTGGAGGCCCTCC
>WTJQ01000011.1 GCA_011524785.1 Planctomycetota bacterium
GCTCTACCGGAAGATCAAGGAGTACGACCTCCGGACCTGAGGGCGGGGTGCCGGGCCCGCGCTGCGCGCGACGGGCCACGCCTCCGGATGCGCTGACGCCTTGTGGGGCCTCGGGGTCCCTGGGGCCTGGGGACGGCCCTGGCGCCCCATGCCCGTGATGGCAGGCCGCGCTCGAATTGGCGCCATTTTGGCAGCCGAGGCCTCGCCGAGGGGCCCCTGGGGGCGCTGGAGGGGGTTCCAAGCCCTGGCACGGGGCTTGTTACAGGGGTGGACAGACCCGCCGCGGCGGGCCCCGCACCCATGAGCAACTCCAAGATCATCGGCATCGACCTGGGCACCACGAACTCCGTGGTCGCCGTCCTCGAGGGCGGCGAGCCCGTGGTCGTCACCAACCTCGAGGGCAACCGGACCACCCCGAGCGTGGTCGCGTTCACCGGCGACGACCAGCGCCTGGTGGGGGCCGCGGCCAAGCGCCAGGCCGTCACCAACCCCACGCGCACGATCGCGTCGATCAAGCGCTTCATGGGACGCCGGCACCACGAGGTCGCCTCCGAGGAGAAGACCGTTCCCTACGCGCTCGTCGGCGGCCCGCAGGACCTCGTCAAGGTCGAGGTCGGGGACAGCCAGTTCAGCGCGCCCGAGATCAGCGCCCTCGTCCTCTCGGCCCTGAAGGAGGCCGCGGAGGCCTACCTCGGTGAGAAGGTCGATCGCGCGGTGATCACCGTCCCGGCCTACTTCAACGACAGCCAGCGGCAGGCGACCAAGGACGCCGGCACCATCGCGGGCCTGACGGTCGAGCGGATCATCAACGAGCCCACCGCGGCCACCCTGGCCTTCGGGCTCGACAAGAAGAAGGAGGGCAAGGTCGCGGTCTACGACCTCGGCGGCGGCACCTTCGACATCTCGGTGCTCGACATCGGGGACGGCGTCTTCGAGGTCCTCGCGACCAACGGCGACACCCACCTGGGCGGCGACGACTTCGACGACGTGCTCGTCAACCACGTGGCCGACGGCTTCCAGAAGGAGCACGGAGTCGATCTGCGTCAGGACCCCATGGCGCTCCAGCGGCTCAAGGAGGCCTGTGAGAAGGCCAAGTGCGAGCTCAGCTCCGCCCAGTCGAGCGACATCAACCTGCCCTTCATCACGGCGGACGCCAGCGGGCCCAAGCACCTGACCCTCAACCTGACGCGGGCCAAGTTCGAGGCCCTCGTGGGCGGGCTCGTGGAGCGCTCGATGGTGCCCGTGCGCCAGGCCCTCCAGGACGCGGGCCTGCAGCCGGGCGACGTGGACGACGTCCTCCTGGTCGGCGGCTCCACTCGCATCCCCATGGTGCAGGAGGCCGTGAAGGGCTACTTCGGCAAGGAGCCGAACCGCAGCGTGAACCCGGACGAGGTCGTGGCGCTCGGCGCGGCGATCCAGGGCGCGGTCCTCGCGGGTGAGGTCAAGGGCGTCCAGCTCCTCGACGTCACCCCGCTCTCCCTCGGCATCGAGACCCTCGGCGGGGTCATGACGGTCCTGGTGGAGCGCAACACGACCATCCCGACCAGCAAGAGCCAGGTCTTCTCGACGGCGGCCGACAACCAGCCCTCGGTGGAGATCAAGGTCTTCCAGGGCGACCGCGAGTTCGCCAAGGACAACCGCCTCCTGGGCAACTTCGTCCTGTCCGACATCCCGGCGGCCCCGCGTGGCACGCCCCAGATCGAGGTCAGCTTCGACCTCGACGCCAACGGCATCCTCAACGTGCGCGCCAAGGACAAGGGCACGGGCAAGGAGCAGTCGATCCGGATCGAGGCCAACTCCGGCCTGAGCGACGAGGAGGTCGAGCGCATGCGCGCCGAGGCCGAGGCCAACAAGGAGGCCGACCAGTCCCGCCGCGAGGAGGTCGAGCGCAAGAACCAGGCGGACCAGCTGGTGCACGAGACGCGCAAGCAGCTCGGCGAGCACGGCGACAAGCTGAGCGAGGAGGACAAGGCCGAGATCGAGGCCGCGATCACCGAGCTCGAGGCCGCGGCTGCCGGTGACGACGCCGAGGCCCTCAAGGCCGCTCTGGACGCCTTCCCGCAGAAGGCGATGAAGCTGGGACAGGCCGTCTACGAGGCCCAGCAGGCCGAGCAGCAGGCGCCGCCTGCTGGCGGACCGACCGAGGGCGACGCCGCTGACGACGAGCCGGTGGACGCCGACTTCGAGGTCAAGAGCTGACGCAGGGAGAGCCCGGAACGGGGACGGCCCCGGTCGCGCGCTGCGCGGCAGGGGCCGTTCCTGTTTCGACCGTTGCTCGGGTCAGCAGACCCAGCGGAGCTCGTCGTGCTCCGCGGTTCGGCGCGGCTCGCTCGGAGCCAGCCAGGGCGAGCGCGGCCCCCTCACCAC
>WTJQ01000054.1 GCA_011524785.1 Planctomycetota bacterium
ACGGGTTGTTTAGGGTTCTCTTGGGTCCGAAGATGGTAAAAGGAGCAGGCCGGGGGGGGTGGCCCCTATTCTGTTTCGCCTCCGAGACCGGGGACGGCCCACGACAAGGGCTCCTCCGGCCTCCCCGTGCCAGCCGGGAACCGCTGGTCCACCCCGGATCGGGGGCAGGGGACGGCCCTGCCATCTGGCCCGCGGGCGAGCTTCCGAACCGAGCGAAACCAAGAACCGAGAGATCGGGCGCGCACAGCGCCCCACAACCATGGCCATCGAGTCCAGCCGCAAGGCCGAAGTGATCCAGGACCACGCCCGCGCAGAGGGCGACAACGGCTCCGCCGAGGTCCAGATCGCCCTCCTCACCGAGGACATCAAGAACCTGACCGAGCACCTGAAGGTCCACAAGAAGGACTTCTCGACCCGTCGGGGTCTGCTCGCGAAGGTCGGGCGTCGCGCCCGCCTGCTGCGCTACCTGCGCAACAAGGACGTGACCCGCTACCGCGAGCTGATCGCGCGCCTCGGCCTCCGTCGCTGACCGCGACCTCGATGTCCCGCCGCCGCCCCGCCCTCGTCGAGCACGAGTCCGCGGGGTCCGCGCATGGTGCGACGCGCCGCCCTCCGTTCGGAGGCGTCGCCGGGCCGTGTGCGAGGCCGCGGGGCACTGGCACGCCATCGCGCACTGGCGCGACGGTCTGTGCATGAGGCCTCCCGAGACGCTCGGGACCCCTCCAACGACCAACACGTTTCTTCGACAAACCCCAAGCAAGTAGAGGACGGACGATGAGCAAAGGACACGTCCAGATCGAGGCCACGATCGCAGGCAAGCGACTGGTGCTCGAGACCGGCCAGGTGGCGCGACAGGCGCACGGCTCGGTCATCGCAACCCTTGGCGACACCAAGGTGTTCGCCGCCGTCGTCGCGGGCAAGCCCCGTGAGGACATCGACTTCTTCCCCCTGACCGTGGACTACCGCGAGAAGACCGAGGCCGCGGGCAAGATCCCCGGCGGGTTCTTCAAGCGCGAGGGCCGCCCGACCACCAAGGAGATCCTCACCATGCGCCTGATCGATCGCTCGATCCGGCCCATGTTCGCCGAGGGCTTCAAGGGTGAGGTGCAGGTGATGAGCCACACCCTCCAGTACGACGGGGTCAACAACCCGGACGTGCTGGCGATGATCGCCTCGTTCGCCGCCATCCGCATCGGGGGCCTGCCCTTCGAGCACACCCTGGCGGCCACCCGCATCGCCCACGTCGACGGGGCCCTCACGGCCTTCCCGACCGACGAGCAGCGCCGCGACGGCAGCCGTCTCGACCTCGTGGTCTCCGGCCACGAGAGCGGCATCTGCATGGTCGAGAGCTCCGCACAGGAGCTCTCCGAGGGCGAGATGATCGACGCGCTCGATCTGGCTCACTCCACCATCCGCGACATCATCGGCGCGGTCGACGACTTCGTGGGCAAGGCCGGCAAGCCGGCCATGGACTTCACCCCGCCCGCGCGCGACGAGGCCCTCTGGGCCAAGGTCGGTGGCTTCAAGAACGCGATCGCGACGGCCCTGGAGACCCAGGGCAAGAAGGAGCGCTACGCCGCCGTCGACGCGGTCGCCGCCGAGTGCATGGCGTCGGTCCTCGCGGGCGTCGCCGACGAGGACCAGGCCGCGGCCAAGAAGGCCGCCAAGAGCGTGTTCCACGACGTCCAGCGTGAGGTCGAGCGGGACCAGATCCTCTCGGGCAGCCGCTCCGACGGCCGCGCCCACGACGAGATCCGCGCGATCACCATCGTGCCGGACTTCGTCCCGCGTCAGCACGGCTCGGTCCTGTTCACCCGCGGGGAGACCCAGGCGCTCGTGAGCGCGACCCTGGGCACGCCCGACGACGAGCAGATCATCGACGGCGTGGAGAAGGAGTACCGCAAGAACTTCTACCTCCACTACAACTTCCCGCCCTACTCGGTGGGGGAGACGCGCCGCCTCGGCGGACCCGGCCGTCGTGAGATCGGCCACGGCATGCTCGCCGAGCGTGCGCTGACCGCGATCCTGCCCGGCAAGGACCGCTTCCCCTACACCGTCCGGATCGTCTCCGACATCACCGAGTCCAACGGCTCCTCGTCGATGGCCTCGGTCTGCGGCGGCTGCCTGGCGATGATGTGCGCGGGCGTGCCCGTCGCTCAGCCGGTCGCCGGCATCGCGATGGGCCTCGTCAAGGACGGGGAGCGGGAGGCCATCCTCAGTGACATCCTCGGCTCCGAGGACCACAACGGGGACATGGACTTCAAGGTGGCCGGTTCGGGTCGCGGGATCACCGCGCTCCAGATGGACATCAAGATCAAGGGCGTCTCCCGCGAGCTCCTCGAGCGCGCGCTCGAGCAGGC
>WTJQ01000023.1 GCA_011524785.1 Planctomycetota bacterium
ACCCCAGTAAGCCTCAGACAGACCCAACCAATCGCCACGGCTGCAAGCCCCGCCGCCCGGCGCGGGGCTCCGGGCGCCCAGTCCTCTTCGCCCAGTCTCGATCGCCCAGCCGAGACGGCTCAGCGCAGCAGAGCCTCGAGGTCCGCGTGCAGGGACTCGCGGGCAGGACGCCCCGCCGCCCCGCTGGCCAGCCGGACGACGGGGAGCCCGTCGTCGCCGAGCCCGATCGTGCACCGGTGCAGGCGGTCCCGCCGGCCGCGGAACTCCACCTCGATCGAGCGCTCCACGGGCCCTGCCCCCGCGGGCAGGAGCTCGGAGGCCGTCAGGAAGAGCAACGGATCGAGGACGCCGAGCAGCTCGGTCGCGGAGCGCTCCACGCCCGGCCGGTGCCAGGTCCCCTTCTGACGGCGCTCGAAGCGACGCTCGTCGTCGCCACTGCGCAGAACGAGCTCCTCGAGCTCGACCTCCTCCAGGACCCACAGCTCCCGACTGCGGAAGGTCTCGGCGTTTGTCAGCAGACCCTCGGCCAGCGCTGCATCGAGCCACCCGACCAGGCCGTCGCCGGGTCGCAGGAACCCTCGCACGCTGGCGCCCGCCTCGCCGATGCGCGGCTCCCCGAGCCAGCCCTCCTGGACCAGGTTGCCGAGCGCGGGCCCCGTCTCCAGGCGGTAGCCCAGGCGGGGCTCACCCGCAGGGAACGCGGCCCCGGGATCGAGGTCCAGGGCCCAGTCCTCCACCACGGCGTTCTCGAGCAGTCCCAGGACGCGCTCGACCTCGGCGGTGCTCGCCGGGCCCAGGTCGACGGCATCGCCATCCTCCCGTCGCGCGACGGCCCAGCCATCCGCCGAACGCTCGAGGCGCACGGTGACGCCACGCTGCAGGAGCTCGAGGGCCTGGACGTCGTCCCGGAAGACGCGCACCAGGGCTCGGTCGGCGAAGGACTCCCAGCGCTCGAAGAGCGGCTGGTTGCCGGACTCCCCCATGGCCCAGACGTGGTCGTCATTGGGCCGCTTCCCGAACCAGCGCTCGGTCTCGGGGTGCTTCCCGAGGATCAGGATCTCGGAGCGCCCGTCGGCGGTGCGCCACTCGACCTCGACCTGGGGTCGCTCGAGCCCGTAGCGCGCCAGGGGCGGACCGAGGTCGAGGACGTCGGGATCCGTCGGGGGGTCCCAGATGAAGTCCCCCACCTGACTCCTCCCGATGCCCTTCAGCCACAGCAGCGTGCCGAAGGGATCGAGGGTCGTCCGGCGCGGCGTGAGCAGCGACCAGCCGCCCGCCCGGCGCTCGGCGACGAAGGAGAACTCGGGCTCGACCTCGCCCTCCGGACCGGTCCAGGTCCGGCGCAGGTGGACGATGGACTCGGGGTCCAGGCGCAGGATGCGCCGGGAGCGGAACTCGGGCAGCGGCCGGTCCAGGAGGGTGTCGAGGTTGCGCTGGATGAGGAGCGTCTCCCCGCGAGCCCGGACGACCTGGCTCATGCCGTCGACGTCGAAGGGCCCCAGCTCGATCTCCTGCTCCACCGGCTGGCCCTCGGCGTCCTTGCCGAGGATCCGGAGCGTCGCGCGCGGCGGACGGAAGCCCGCGTCGTACCCGGCCACGCTGCTCTCCGGCACGAAGCGCGCGGGCTGGTCGAGCACGGTCAGGAGTGATCGGATCGAGGCCGCGTCCGCGGGGTAGGGCACGGGATCCGTCAGCGACCAGAGGCCGCCCCGGTTCTCGAACCCCAGGTAGGTCTCGGTCATCGTGTGGTCCACGAAGATCCGCTCGATGGTCGAGGGCTCGAGGGTCCCGAGTAGCGGCTCGCTGCGGTGGAAGCGGGAGCGGTCCTCGAGCCCCTTCTGCCGCAGGGCGACCCAGGACAGCCCGGCCACGACCACCGCAAGGACGAGGAGTCCGCGCGTGCTCATGCGTCGCTCCCCCCCTGGCTCGGCGCGCCGCGCCTGCGCAGGACCGCGGTGACCGCGGCCAGGGCAAGGCTCAGGAGCGGGAGCCCCCACAGGGCGACCTGCACGACGAAGACGGCGGCCTCGCCGTCCACGCGCTCCATGCGCGGGTCGCGCGGAGCCACCGAGACCCGGTACTCCCGGTCCGCGACCCAGTTGAAGGCGTTGCGCGCGAAGGACTCGTTGAAGGGCCCAAGGCGCGGGTCGCGCAGGACCGCGTCCTGCAGGAGACCGCCACTCCCGAGGACCACGGCGCGGCGCTCCCCGACCCAGTCGTCGGGGATGGGCCCCTCGCTGTTCTCCAGCGCCTGGGACCACGCCACCACGAGGTCGCGCTGCTGGCGATCCTCCAGGTCATCGGGCGTCCAGTCGAAGGGCGGCTCGTCGAGCCACGACCCCGGCGGGCGCACCGGCGA
>WTJQ01000282.1 GCA_011524785.1 Planctomycetota bacterium
CGTGATGGCCGCGGCCTTCCTGGCCCCCACCGCAGTCGCTCAGCAGGCCCCCGGAGGCCCTGTCCTGGCTCCGGACTGCAACGGGAACGGCGTCGCAGACGCGGTGGACATCGCCACCGGGCACTCCCAGGACTGCCAGCAGGACGGCATCCCCGACGAGTGCCAGCTCGAGGCGCCCTATCGGTACCAGTACGACGACGGCGAGATGAACGGCAGCGTCGGGGCCTCGGCGCGGCACGTGGCCTGGCTCAGCGCCCACACGGTCAAGTTCGGCCACGAGACGATCTCCGAGATCGAGCTCGCCTGGGGCTACATGCCCACCGGGACCGCGGCGACCCTCGGCCTGTGGAGCGACCCCAACGGGGACGGGGATCCGGCCGATGCGCAGCTCCTCATGGAGCACGTGGCCTACGCGGTGTTCCCCCAGACGGGGACCGTCGTCGTCGAGGACATCCCCGACACCTACGTGGGCCCCCAGGGCACCGCGTTCTTCGTCGGAGCCTGGGGCGAGTTCGACCCCGCCCCCACCATGTACCCCGCCGGGCTCGACGACGACTCGAGCGACCTGCAGAGCTGGTGGATCACCTCCGACACGCCCATCCTCCCGAACGACCTGTCGGGCGGTGCGATCGTGGAGTACGGCCTGATCGGCCAGTTCTGTCCCTGCGATGGGGACTGGGTCCTCCGCCCCATCGCCTGCCGCACGGGGCACTGCGGGGAGAGCACGGACCTGAACACCAACGGGCTCCCTGACGACTGCGAGGACTGCAACGGGAACGGGCTCCCGGACGACATCGACCTGGCCTCGGGGATCGGTACCGACTGCGACGGCAACGGCGTGCCCGACCTGTGCGAGCACCCCGACTGCGACGGGAACGGACTCGCCGACCTCTGCCAGGCCCTGGGCGGACCGGGCCTCGCGGGCGAGTACTACGCCAATCGCCAGCTGACCGGGGTCCCCCTCTGCCGGGTCGATCCCGCGATCGACTTCGACTTCGACGTGGATCCGCCCTTCCCGGGGCAGCATCCCCAGAACGACTGGGCCGCGCGCTGGACGGGAGCGCTCGTGACCGGCGCGGCGGGGACCTACGAGTTCGGCCTGCAGCACACCATGGGCGTCCGGCTGTGGCTCAACGGCGTGCTGGTGGTGAACGACTGGCAGGACGGCCAGGGCTACGACACGGGGACCATCGACCTGCCGGGCAACACCCAGGTGTTCCTCAAGCTCGAGTACTTCACCGAGTCGGGGGCCAGCGACCTGCGCCTCGACTGGACGCCGCCCGGCGCGAGTGGGCCCGTCACGGTGCCGAGCGCCAACCTGCGCCCCCTGCTGGACCTCGACGGGGACCAGGTCCCGGACAACTGCCAGTACGCGGACTGTGATGGGAACGACGTGGACGACGCGATCGACATCGCGCTGGGCACGGCCCTCGACTGCGATGGGAACGGCGTCCCGGACACCTGCCAGGCGGGCGAGGACTGCGACCTGAACGGCCTGCTGGACAGCTGCGAGCTGGCCGCCGGGCGCGGGCTGGTCGCACGCTACTACGCCTCGGAGGGCGGCCAGGGGGAGTTCAGCGAGCTGCTGCTGCTCCAGATCGACCCCAACGTCGACTTCGACTGGGCCGGCAACGCCCCGTGGCCGGGAGTGCCGGAGAACGACTTCGCCGTGCGCTGGAGCGGGGCCCTCACGACCCCTGCGGCCTCGGGCACGTACCGCTTCCACATCCAGGCGGACGACGGGGTGCGCTTCTGGCTGGACGGCGAGCTGCTGGTGGACGAGTGGCACCTCTCCTCGGGGAACGTCTACGTGGTCGACGTCCTCCTGGGCGGCAACACCAGCCACGTGTTCCAGCTGGACTACTACGAGTCGGGCGGGGACGCCCGGATCTTCGCGCGCTGGACGCCGCCCAACGGAAGCGAGGTCCCGATCCCCCCCAGCGCCTTCACCGCCAGCTCGGACGTGAACGGCGACGGCAACCCCGACATCTGCGACCGCGACTGCGACGGGGACGGGGTGTCGGACCTGTTCGAGCTCGCGACCGGAACCGCCACCGATGCGAATGGCAACGGGATCCCGGATGCGTGTGAGGCTGGCACGGGGCACTGGCGCTTCGAGGAGAGCGGAGGCGCGACGATCCTGGACGCGACCGGCAACGGCCTCACAGGGACCCTCGGGCCACTCCCCACCCGGGCCCGCGGCGTGCCGACCCCGAGCCTGCCGGTCCTCGGCGTGGACAACCAGCGCACGCTGCGGCTGAACTTCCAGGATGCGACGACGGGCGGCGACGCCACGGTCCCCGACCCGATGGGCCTCCTCTCCGCGGGCAGCGAGGACTTCACGATCGAGGCGTGGGTC
>WTJQ01000509.1 GCA_011524785.1 Planctomycetota bacterium
ATCAGCCGGACGAGGTCCTGCTCCCTACACCCGATGCCCTGTGCGTCCTGCGCGACGGCGAGCTGCTCCACCTCGAGGGCCCCAAGCCCCGCGGAGCGTCCCCCGATGGGCGCCGAGGCCCGCCCCGCTTCCGCAGCGGTGCTGCGCGCGTGGACCTCGAGGTGCAGGGGGGCAAGCTCAAGGGCCCGTTCGTTGGAGAGGACGCTGGCGGGACCTGGACGATGGCCCAGGACGGCAGGAGCCTCGAGGCTCCCGCCCTGGTGGACCTCGACGGGGATGGCGACCTCGACCTCGTGTTCGCCGGTGAGGACGGCCTCCGTGTGCATGCGTCCGAGGGCGGTCGCTTCACCACCAGCCCCACCCAGGTCGCCGCATGGCCCGAGTACCTGGGCAAGGACGCGAACGCGCGCAACGTGCGACTCCTCCCTGCGGCGGCGGGCAAGCGCCCCGACCTGCTGGCGGTCCTCGGCCGCGCCACCGACGAGGGCATGGGCAACTCGAGCCAGCGCCTCATGCTGCTGCGCCCCGGGCCAGCCGGGCTCTTCCCCGAGCGGCCGCAGCAGGTGCTGTCGTTCGAGGCCGCGCGCCTCACGCCCAGCGTGACCGATCTCGATGGCGACGGACGCCAGGACCTCGTCGTGCGGCAGTTCCGGCTGCCGGACTTCTCGGACGTCCTGACGGGGCTGGAGTTCGAGCTGTCGTTCTTCTGGTACCGCGGGGACGGCCGCGCCTTCGAGCGCCAGCCCACCCTGCGGGACGACCGGACCTATGACGAGGAGCAGATGGAGGAGCTGATCGCCCGCCGCGTCTTCGGCCCCGACCTCTCGGGCGACGGGCTCGGCGACCTGGTCGAGGTCGACCTGCAGGGGCGGATCTCGATCCGTCGCCTCACGCGCGAGAGCGGCTTCTTCAGCGGGACCACGTGGGGACTCGAGCGATCCGCTTGGAAGCGCTTCGACGCCACGGGATCGATCGGCGAGCTCGAGGTGCGCGATGTGAATGGGGACGGGATCGGCGACGTGCTGAGCGCCACCGAGCGAGGCCTGACCGCGATCCTCTCGCAAGGAGGGCGTCGATGAGCCTCCTCGCACTCGCTCTACCGCTCGCGGCGCTCCCCCTCACTCCCGCCCAGGACCTCCAGGGTTGGACCGCGAGCGTCCTCGAGGTCCCGCGCGGGGAGTGGCAGCTGCACCTGGCCGACCTCGATGGGGACGGCGATCGAGACCTGCTGCGCATCGGCGCCGCGGGCTACCGCGCCCACCTGATGGGGAGCGACGGCGCGTACGCCGCTGAGCCCACGCCGCTGCGCGGCTGGGACGGTCCTCGAATCGCGTGGGACTGTGCCGACCTCGACGCCGACGGCGCCGCTGAGCTGGTCCTGCTCGACGGGCGCACGGTCCGCACCGTTGCCTTCGCGGGGGAGGACTTCGCGGAGCCCGTGACCCTGCTGGAGGAGACGACCTGGTGCCCGAGGGGCCTCCAGCGGCTGCGCTGCGCCCGGGACATCGACGGGGACGGCCGCGTGGACCTCGTGGTGCCCCGCACCCGCGCACATCGGATCCACCTACGCCAGGACGAGGGCTGGGCCGAGCCCGTCGAGGTGGCCTTCCGCCCGTCCGTTCGCCAGGCCTTCGGCGACCCCGCCGAGCTCGGGGAGCGCCTCACGCAGGCGGTGCGGATCCCGTGGTTCACCGTGCGCGACGTCGACGGCGACGGACGCCTCGACGTGGTCTCCGAGACCGAGGACAGCGTGGCCTTCCACCTGGCGAGCGAGTCTGGGCTCCCTGCCGAGCCCTCGTGGAGCCTCGACCTGGCCGGCTTCCGCGAGGAGCTCGGTCCCTCTCGGGAGATCGACCTCGACGACCTGTTCGCGACCGTCTCGAAGCGGGTGGAGTGGCGCATCGTGGACCTCGACGGCGAGGGCGCGCGCGACCTGGTGATCGGCGTCGGCAGCCGCATCCGCACCTGGCTGGGCGGAGCGCGCACGGGCCACGAAGGCCGCCCCTCGCAGGTCGTCTCGGCCGCGGGCAACGTGGTCTGGTTCTTCCTACGCCAGGTGCAGGGCTCGCCCCTGCCCGAGCTGCAGCTCGTCCGCGCCGAGCGGGTCGGCCTGGCCCGGGTGCTCCGCTACCTGGTGCTTCCCGGGCGCCTCGACTTCGACCTGTTCACCTACCCGAACGAGGCGGGGTTCCTCAGCAACCGCCCCTCCCGCAGGAACCGCATCGGCCTCGAGATCCCGCGCCTCCTGTCGATGGTCGGGGACGACGGCCTCGGCAAGGCGATCGAGGCGCAGTTCAAGGTCCCCGCCCGGCGCGTGCGCAGCGCGCGCGCCGACGGGGCCGACGACGTCGCTGACC
>WTJQ01000607.1 GCA_011524785.1 Planctomycetota bacterium
GTGCACGCCGAACTCGCGGGCCTCGTAGCTCCCGGCCGCGATCACGCCCCGCCCGGGGGCGGGCCCCCCCACGCACACCGGCAGCCCGGCGAGGGACGGATTGTCCCGCACCTCAACGGATGCGTAGAAGGCATCCATGTCCACGTGCAGGATGGACGGAACGGGCGAGGACGACATGGCCGGGGGGAGACCGGGTTGTCCGCAGGGGCGTGGCCAGCGGGGGGAGCTGGGCGACGGAAACCCCGACGGGGGATCCCCCATGGTACCCGAGCGCCGCGGCGGCCCCGCGGGAGGCCCCCGGGCCGCTGGGTAGGATCCCCGCCCGATGGCGCGTCGCCCTGTCCACATCGAGGCCCTGGGCCTGCACCTGCCCGAGGAGCGGGTGACCAGCCTGGCGCTGGAGGAGCGCATCGGGCCGCTCCTGGAGCGCCTGGGGCTCTCGCCAGGGCGCCTCGAGCTGATGAGCGGGATCCGCGAGCGGCGCTTCTTCCCCCCCGGGACGCGCCCGAGCGCCGTCGCAGCCGCGGCCGCCGAGGAGGCGCTGGGGCGCACCGGCCTCGACCGCGGACGCCTGGGCATGCTCATCCACGGGTCGGTCTGCCGGGACTTCCTCGAGCCCGCGACGGCCTCGGTCGTGCACCGCGCCCTCGGCCTGCCCCCGACCTGCCAGGCCTTCGACCTGTCGAACGCCTGCCTCGGCGTGCTCGACGGCATGGCGCTGGCCGCGGACGCGATCGCCGCCGGGACGATCGACGCGGCCCTCGTGGTGACCGGCGAGGACGGGCGCCCCCTCGTCGAGCGGACCCTGCACGACCTGCTCGCCCTCGACGACGACCGCGCCGCCCGCCGTGCCCTGAAGGCCGCCTACGCCTCGCTGACGATCGGCTCTGGCGCGGCCGCGGTCGTACTGGCTGCGGAGGAGCTGGCCACTGCGGGCGCGACCTGGCGCACGAGCGTCGCCCGCGCTGATACGGCGGCCGTCGAGCTCTGTTCCGGCGACCACGCCGAGGGCGGCGGCCTGCTGATGGAGACCGACAGCGAGGCCCTGCTCCAGGCCGGCAACGCGCTCGCCGCCCGCACCTTCGGCCCCTTCCTCGAGGCGGCCGGCTGGGAGCGCGAGGACCTGCAGGGAGTCGTGACCCACCAGGTGGGCAGCGCGCACCGGAGGCTCCTCTACGAGACCCTCGAGCTGGACCTCGCGCTCGACTTCCCGAGCGTCGAGACCCTCGGCAACATGGGCTCCGCCTCCCTCCCCGCGACCCTCGCCCTCGCGGACCGCGAGGGCTTCCTGGACACGCGCTCCCGCGTCGCCCTGCTGGGGATCGGGAGCGGACTGCACTGCCGCATGGCGGCCATCGATTGGAGTCCCGCATGACCTCGCCCTCCCTCCTCGACGCCGTCGTCCTCGAGCCCGGTCGCCCCGCCGACGCCGCGGTCCTGTGGCTGCACGGACTCGGCGCCAACGGCCACGACTTCCCCCCGGTCGTCGCCGAGCTCGGCCTGCCCGCGGATCACGCGGTGCGCTTCGTGTTCCCCCACGCGCCCAGCATCCCCGTGACCGTGAACGGCGGGATGGTCATGCCCGCCTGGTACGACATCCTCGCCATGGACTTCGACCGCCGCGTGGACGAGGCGGGGGTCCGTCGCTCCGCGGGCCAGCTCGCCGATCTGATCGAGCGCGAGCGTGAGCGCGGGATCCCCTCGGAGCGCATCGTGCTGGCCGGCTTCAGCCAGGGCGGCGCGATCGCCCTCCACCAGGGCCTGCGCCACCCCGAGCCCCTGGCCGGGGTCATGGCCCTGTCCACCTACATCGCCGCCGACTGTGACCTCGAGGCCGAGCGCTCCGACGCCAACCGCGCGGTGCCGATCTTCCAGGCCCACGGGACCATGGATCCCATGGTGCTCCCGGCGATGGGCGCAGCCGCCCGCGAGCGCCTGGAGGAGCTGGGCTACAGCGTCGAGTGGCACGAGTACCCCATGCAGCACCAGGTCTGTCAGGAGGAGATCGAGGCCATGGGCGCCTGGCTCCGGAGTGTCCTCGGGCTCGGCGCCTGAAGGCGGCGAAGCGGTGCCCTCGGGCTCGCCCACCGAGGGCGGCGAAGCGGCGCTCTCTGGCTCGCCCACCGAGGGCGGCGAAGCGGTGTCCGCAAGCACGACCCTCGAGGGTCCGCGACGGTTCACCCCCGTTTCAGGGAGAGGGCGCTTGCGCAGGGGTGGGTGGCTGCCTACAAACCCCTCACGGATTTCAGGGATTCGTGAAATCCGTGAACCTCCCCGCCCCCAGGAACATGCCGTCCAGCCCCTCCGAGCCCACGAGACCCTAAGAC
>WTJQ01000382.1 GCA_011524785.1 Planctomycetota bacterium
GGAGGGGACCGGGACGCGCAGGGTGCGCGCCCCGGTGAGGGTCATTGCTGCCAGGACAGGGCCAGGGCCGAGAGCTCGGCGGACAGGCCGGAGGTCACGTTGTTCAGGAAGGTGACGCGGATCTGGTAGTACTGCGCGCTCGAGATCTCGCCGACGGTGTCCCGCCACGCCTCGTCGCCGCCAAGGAAGACGATGCCCTTGTTGGCCTGGTTCGAGCGGTGGTTGGGGAACTCGCCCTCGCAGTAGACGGAGGGGTCGTCCCAGTAGTGATCGCCGTAGATGTCGAGGCTGAGGGCGTTCTCCAGTGCGGGGTGCACCTCAGGCTCGGGGGGAGCGTCCGTGCAGTCGGCGGGGAAGTCGAAGTCCGAGCTCACGGTGATGCTGGTCGCACCGCGGAAGTCGAGATCGATCGTCGTCCCCGTCGGCTGGTCCTGGAGCGAGGGCTCCATGATCGGCTCGCTGAAGACCGCGTTCTGGAAGGGGCTCCCGGTCCCGGGGTCGGTGGCGGGGAACCAGACCGAGCAGGAGCGGTTGGTGCGGACCACGAAGTCGATGGCCCCGATGTAGAAGGTGTTGTCGCGCCCGTAGGTCGGGTTGCCCGGGTTGGGGTTCGAGTTCGGGTTGAACCCGCCGTTGGCGTTGTTCTCCGTGTCGGGGTTGCGCTCGATCGTGTTGCCCTGGTTGTTCACACCGCCCGTCGAGAAGGCCCGGAAGTAGGGACGCGAGGAGGTGTTGGCCGCCAGGTTGATGTCGAACGGGTTGGCCCCGATGGCCCCGTCGTCCGGGAAGCACCGGATCTCGAGCAGGAGCGGAAGGCCGATCGTCGCGATGTGGCCAGCCGGGTAGTAGGGGTTGCCCGGCTGCTCGATGTTGAGGACGGTGTACTCCTGGACGGGCGGATAGCCGCCCGAGCTGTTGCCACCCCGGTTCAGGACGGAGCTGTCCCGCCAGGTCCAGTAGAAGCGCTCGTCCGGAGGCAGATCACGGTTGAGCGGGTAGGGCATCAGCTTGGTGCCGTTCGCCGCGGTGATCAGGTCGCCCGGGTTGACGATGTAGCCCAGGTAGCGCGGGTGGACCACCGCCGGCGGGTCGTCCACCGAGTTCAGGTAGTTGTTGGCGTACTGGACGCGCAGACCCGAGTTCTGGAACGCCGGGAACAGGGAGCCCGGGTCGATGTACTCGTCCGGCGCGAACTTGCAGTGCGCCAGGACCATCTCGAAGTTCTGGTAGTTGTCGTACACGACCTGGCCTGCCGCCGGCGACCAGTAGAAGTGCTCCACGTCCAGGTTGTGGTTCGTGGTGTCGGTCATCGTGAACCCGAAGTCCACGTACCGGTAGGTCGTCTGCATCCGCGAGCCGAACTTGGACAGCGGCGTCTGGACCCCGACCGGGAAGGGGGTCATGACCGAGGCCAGGGGCTGCGTCCGGTCGGCCATCCCGCGGAAGCGCGTCGTCGGACGCGGGCGGATGGCGCGCTTGTTCAGGTCGAACAGGTGCTGACCAGCCCACTCGGGCTTGAGGCCGGAGGTGACGTCCCCCACCGGGGGCTCCTCGTCGGGGCTGTTGAAGCGGCTCACGCGGCCGCCGTTCCGGACGGTCGGGTTGGTCGCCCCGATCTTCAGCTCCATGGAGGGCAGGCCCTCCTGCAGCGGGTTGCCGGCGAGGTCCGTCGGACCACCGTCCCCGGAGGCGGGGGTCAGGAAGTAGGACTCCTCGACGCCCGCGACGTGAGCCATCGGCAGGTCGGGCACGAAGGTGAACTCGCGCAGGTCGAGGGACTGGCCCACGGAGCCGACCACGAAGGCGTTCGAGGGCAGCGGGGGGTCGTTGAGGCCCGGAGCCGGCTCGCGCGTGAGGGTGAGCGAGTCGAAGGCCGTCAGGGACGCCGGATCCATGGGCTCGCTGAACTGGAGGCCGAGGGTCGAGGCGGGGAAGAGACCGCTACCGGGGCTCTCGGGGAAGCCGGTCGGCTGCGGGAAGACCTGCACGAAGCAAGGCTCCTTGCCCGTGTCGACGCCCGGGGTGTACGGGGACCGGAAGGAGATCGGGCCGATCGCCGACTGGAGCCATGTGTTCGGACCGGCTCCGCCCGGCTCGTCCCAGGCCTCCGGGTAGAGCAGGAGGCGGACCTGGAGGTTCTCGACGACGCCGTTCTGGACCGGCGGCGGGAAGGAGATCACCTCGGCGAAGACCCCGCCCTCCTGGGTGATGACGTCACCAGGGCTCGGGGTCTGCGAGCAGAACACGCTGTTGAAGACGAGGCGGGGCAGGACGAACTCCCCGACGGCACCCCCGGGCAGCTGCACCGGCGGGAAGCCCACCGGGATCTGCCCCGGGCTCGAGCCCACCACGAC
>WTJQ01000585.1 GCA_011524785.1 Planctomycetota bacterium
CCCTCCGTGCGGCTGCAGAGCGATCGGGGTGCGGGAGCATGAGGAAGGGCTGACGGCGCCTGGGGGCAGCGTTGAGCTCAGAGCGAGATGGTCTCGACCGTGGAGGGCTCGAGGTTCTCGAACCTCAGGATCGAGCCCCGGAACTGCAGGTTCACGGCCCCGGTCGGACCGTTCCGCTGCTTCGCCACGATCACCTCGGCGCGCCCCTTGTTCTCCTCGGTCTGGCCGTAGTACTCGGCGCGGTAGAGCATCATGACGACGTCAGCGTCCTGCTCGATGGAGCCGGACTCACGCAGGTCGGAGAGCTGGGGGCGCTTGTCCTCCCGGGACTCGACCTGACGGCTGAGCTGGGAGAGCGCGATGACCGGCACCTCGAGCTCGCGAGCCAGCTCCTTCAGGGACCGCGAGATCACGCTGATCTCCTGCTGGCGACTCTCGGCCTTGGCGCTGATCAGCTGCAGGTAGTCGATCACGATCATGTCGAGCCCACCCTTCTGCTTCGCGCGGCGCGCGCGGCTGCGGATCGCCATGATCGACAGGCCCGGGGTGTCGTCGATCAACAGCTTGGAGCCCTGCAGCTCCCCGGCCGCCGTGGTGAGGTCGGTGTAGGAGGAGGGGTCGATCTTGCCCGAGCGCAGGCGATGGGCGTCGACCCGAGCGCGGGAGCACAGCATCCGCTGCACGATCGAGAGGCTGCCCATCTCCAGGCTGAAGAAGAGGACGGTGGCGTCCCCCTCGAGGTGGTCCGCGCGGTTCATCGCCGCGTGCTCCATGAGGTTGAGCACGAAGGCCGTCTTCCCCATCGAGGGGCGCGCCGCGATGATCGTCATCTCGCCCGGGTTGAAGCCGCCGAGCATGTCGTCGAGGTCGTAGAAGCCACTGGGGATCCCCGTCAGGGCCCCGCGCCCGGACTGCGCGTCGATCTTCTTGAAGGCCTCCTTGATGACCGACCCGATGTCCTGGGCGCCGCTCCGGTCCCGACTCCCGCTCACGCCGAAGATCCGGTGCTCACTCTCGTCGAGGAGCTTCTGGACGCTCTCGGCGTCGGGCGGGGTCTTGTGGGCCTGTTCGATGACCGAGCCGGCCTCGCTGATCAGGCGCCGCAGCTGCGCGTGCTGGGCGACGAGCTCGGCATGGCTGACGACGTAGGCCGCATTGGGCGTCTCGGTGAGGAGCTCGGCGAGGTAGCTCGCCCCCCCGGCGTCGCCCAGCACGTTGGAACCCGCGAGGTGCGAGGTCAGCCCGACGATGTCGATCGCCTGCCCCTTGTCCTGGATGGCGAGGAGCGTCTTGTAGACGATCCCGTGGCGACGCTCGAAGAAGTCGTCCTCGGTGAGGATGGGCTCGACCTCGGGCAGGCGGTCCGGCGCCTGGAGCAGGGCACCCAGCACGTGCCGCTCGGCCTTGATGTCGTGCGGGGCGCTGCGCACGCCCTCCATGGGCACCCCCTCGTTCGCTCCGCCGTCCCAGTCTTCCACGGCCGCAGGATACGCTGCCTGCGCGCTCAATGGAACGCGAGCGCGTGGTCCTCGGTCGGAGCCCCCGGAATGCTGCGCGGGCTCTCGCGCGTCTCGCCTCCCCCAACGCGCGCGGCCCCCCCGCAGGCGTGCTGCGAGGGGGCCGCGCGTGGCCTCGGCCGGGCTCAGGCCTCGGCCTCGACGACGACCGTCACCTCCGCGGTGAGGTCGGCGAAGAGGTGGATGGCGACCTTGTGCTCGCCGACCTCCTTGAGAGGATGCTCGAGACGGACCTTGCCCTCCTCGACCTCACAGCCAGCCGCCTTGCACAGCTCGGCGATCCGAGCCGCGTTGACGGAGCCGTAGAGACGCCCGTCGTCGTCCGCCTTCTCGGCGGTGGTGACGGTGAGGGCGTTCAGGGCCTCGACCACGGCGGCGAGGGACTCACGCTGAGCGGCCTCCTCGGCGTCGATGCGAGCCGCCCGCCGCGCGATGACGCGCCGGTTCTCGTCGGTGGCGGGAACGGCGAACTTCTTCGGGAAGAGGAAGTTGCGCGCGTAGCCGGAGCGGACGTTGACCACGTCGCCGCAGCGCCCGAGGGTGTCCACGTGCTCCCGGAGGAGGACTTCGATGTTCTTGCCCATGGGGGTTCTCCGGGTCAGGCGACGAAGGGAAGGAGGGCCAGGTGACGGGCCCGCTTGATGGCCTGCTTGAGCTGCTTCTGGCACTGAGCGCAGAAGCCCGAGCGGCGACGGGAGACGATCTGCCCCTGGGGGGTCAGGAACTTCCCGAGGTACTCGAGGTCCTTGTAGTCGATCTTCGGATCGTTGCAGTTGCGGCTGGCGATCCCTGCGGTCTTCTTCTGCATGGCCATGGCTCAGCCC
>WTJQ01000106.1 GCA_011524785.1 Planctomycetota bacterium
CGCGTACAGCACGCGGAACAGCTCCATCTACGTCCTGAACGACGTGATGGACCGTGAGTCGGACCGCAAGCACCCCGAGAAGCGTCGGCGCCCGATCGCGTCGGGCGCGGTCAGCGTTCCGGCGGCCCTGGGGCTTGGGGCCATCTGCCTGCTCGTGAGCCTGCTGCTCGCCACCCGGGCGGGGACGGACGAGGGCTCCGTCCTCGTGGTGGTCGGGCTCTACGCGGCGATGAACACCGCCTACAGCCTGCGCCTCAAGCACATCGTGCTCGTGGACGTGTTCTGCATCGCGCTGGGGTTCCTGCTGCGCGTCCTGGCTGGGGCCTTCGCGGTGGGCCGGGACATCTCGCCCTGGCTGGTCATCTGCACCTTCTTCCTGGCGCTGTTCCTCGCGCTCTGCAAGCGCCACGCGGAGCTGGAGCTGCTGGGCGACGAGGGGGGCAGCCACCGCAAGAACCTGCGCGAGTACTCGCTGGGGTTCCTGGATCAGGCCACGGCGATCCTGGCGGCGTGCTCGGTGCTCAGCTACGCCATGTACACCTTCGACGAGCGCACCATCGAGCGCTTCGGCGAGGGCCTGATCTACACGGTGCCCTTCGTGGTGTTCGGGATCTTCCGCTACCTCCTGCTGGTCCAGACCCGCGGAGGCGGCGGGAGCCCGTCGCGCGTCCTCCTCGGTGGGGACGTGACCTTCGTCGCCAACGCCCTCGCGTGGCTGGGCACGGTCGTGTGGCTGCTCTTCCTGAGCAAGGGCTGAGAGCCTCGTGGCGCTCGAGTCGAAGGGAGACCTCTCCCGGCGCCGGGAGCGCCGGTCGCGAGGCGCGGCGGCGGTGCTGTCGGCGGGGCCCTCGCTCGGGACCCGCGCCGTTCGCGGTCTTGGGGCGCTCGGCCCGCTCCTCCTGCTCGGGGGGTGCATGGTGAGCTCGCCCGTCGACAGGCGTCTCGACGAGCTCGTCGCGACCATGGCGGACGGGGTGGCGACCGCGGAGCCCAGCGCGCACTTCACGCGGCGCATGGGCGAGGAGACGGTCTTCTCCGGGTCCTACGACTGGCACTCCTGCGTGATCGCCCACTGGGCCCTGCTGACCCACGCGCGGGTTGCCGGCGAGGCTGCCGCGGCTGGAGCAGGAGAGGAACCCGTTGGCGCGGCCGCGGTCGACGGACTGCTGGAGGCCCTGACCCCGGACGCCCTGGCGCGGGAGGTCGACCTGCTGGCGGGCCGGGACCGGCGCCTCACGGGGACGGCGCCCTACGACGAGGCGTGGCTGTGCATGCTCCTCGCGGAGCGTTCGCGGCACTCCCGCTCGGCGGCCGAGGCCGAGGAGCTGCTCGCCGTCCGCGTGCGCCAGGAGCGGCGCGTGGTCGACCTGCTGGAGCGGACGCCGTTCCCCGAGGGCATCCCGCCCGTGGAGCGTGGCGGGAGCGGCTTCTGCGGCTTCTACCGCTCGTGGCTTTGGGCTTGGCTGCTGCTCCACTGGAGCGAGCCCATCGACCCGCGGACCCGGGTGCTGCTCGACCGCTGGCGGTCCGAGCGCATCGAGCCCCAGCGCGACGCCATCGAGGCCCTGGAGGGGAGCCACGGGTACGACTTCCTCTCGGTCCCAGCGGTGCTGGCGCTGGTGGATCGCGCGACCCTGGAGGACCCGGAGCCTTGGACGCCGCCGCCCTTCGCGCCCTGGCCCGAGTCCGTGGAGCTGCGGACGGTGCACGTGCTGGGCCTCGAGCTGTGTCGGGTCTGGCCGTCCGCTGCGGACGCCGGACGCGGGGTGTCACGAGCCCAGCAGGCCTGGACGACGCGAACGGAGACCCTGCTGGCGCGCGACGACCTCTGGCGCGGGGACTTCGCCGTGGTGTCCCACTGGGTGCCGCAGTTCCTGTTCATCGGCTGGTGGCTCCAGCACGGCCGTCCCTGAGGCCCAGGCCGTCCGCGTCCCTTCGGGACCCCGGTCCCACGCTGTTTCGGGCACTAGCCCCCCAGGAGCCCGGGCAGCAGGGGCCCCAAGGTCCGGGCCCGTGCTTGGCGCCGGGCGATCGCGCGCTCCGTGTTCGGGAGCGCGCCCGGCGGATCGGCGTGCTCGTTCCAGGCGGCGAGCGCTTCCGGGAAGCCGATGCGGGTGCCCGCGGCGCCGGCACGCAGCCAACGGCCCAGGGCGACCTCGGCCTCGCTGGGGTCCGTGCGCCCGGCCAGGCGCTCGTTCAGCCAGGCAGCGGCCACGTCGCCCTCGCCGAGCCCGACCAGGGAGGTCGCCGCAGCCATGCGCAGGTCCTGAGGCGCTTCGGGACCCGCAAGCTCCTCGAAGAGGGCGCGAACGGCACCAGCCCCCTCGGGG
>WTJQ01000067.1 GCA_011524785.1 Planctomycetota bacterium
GGCCAGCAGAGCGTTCTGGGACTCACGCAGGTCCTCGTGCTCCTGCGCGCGCCGCTGCTCCTCTCGCTCGGTATCGCGGCGCTCGAGCTCCTTCTCCAGCCGGTCGAGCTCGCGGGCGAGGGCGACGTCTTCTCGCGCCGGGGGCGCGGCCAGCTGCTGCCGAAGAGCCGACGCCAGCTCGGCGATGCGCCGCTCCGCGTCGACCTGGTCGGGATCCTGAATGCGGGGCGTGCCCAGCGCCTCGGCCTGGTCGATCAGGGCCGTCCCGATGGCTGCGAAGAGGTCGGTCACCTGGGGCCAATCGGGACGGAGGACGTGCAGGAGGGGAGGTGCAGGGAGGGCGCGGCCAGCCTCCAGGGCCTCGAGCACGAGTCCCCTCCGAGCCAGGGAGGCCACGCCGTCGTAGTCCTCGATCCAGGCGTTGCGAAGGGAGAGCTCCGCCTCGCGCTGCTGCTGCTCGATCAGCCTGCGCAGCTCCTGGACGTCGTCGTCCTCGCTCTCGGGGAACCGCTCGGCCAGGGCCAGGCGTGCGCGCTGCGGGTCGTCCAGCATCGCTCGGACCGCGGCGAGGTCCTCCTGCCGCTGGCTCTCGCGGCCGAGCTGCACCGCGGCCGCGGCGACCAGGGCCGTGACTCCCGCGAAGGTGATGCCGAGGCGGCGGCGCAGGCGTCGCGCTGCCGTGGTGGAGCGCCGCGCCAGGCCCAGGAGCACGCGGGCCTCCCGATCCCGGGGTAGCGCGGCCGTGAGCTCGCGGAGGGCGGGCACGGCTCGGTCGCTGAGGCCTCGCTCGACGAACTCCTCGCAGGCGGCGAGGATCCAGGGAGCTGCCTCCTCGGGCGCGCCGGCCTGGAGGCACAGCAGGCCGAGCTCGAGGCGCTCGCTCCCGGTTGCGGGGCCGCGCTCGGCAGCGATGCGGAGGAGAGGCAGCGCGCGCCGCGGGTTCCCCGCATCTGCGAGGGTGCGTGCGGTCTGCAGCAGCTCGGCGAGCTGCGGGCGGTCGGGGTCCGCGGCGTCCGCAGCCTCGATGACGAGGCGGCGCAGCTGGATGCGGGCGCTGTCGCGGAAGAGACGGCCAGCCTCCAGCCAGTGCAGGGAGGAGCGGCTCGCGTCGTCGTAGCCGTGGTCGAGGCGCTGGAGCAGGGTCCAGACGCCCCGCTCGCTCATCAGGCGCACCGTTGTGACGAGGCGCCCAGAGCCCCACTCGGAGGCCAGCTCCTCGGCGACCTCGGGGGGGAGACCGCCGGGGGTTCCCCGCTCGCACCAGGCCTCGAGGCGGACGGCCGCGCGACGCCAGGCCTTGCGGCGGAGCTCCTGCACGCCCAGGACCAGGAGGTGATCCGCCGGGAGGCACCGCAGCTGCCCGGCATGGGCCCCGGCGGCCAGGCTGAGGACGGTCTGGCGCAGGGTCCAACCCAGGCGATCGGCGATCTCAGCGACGGTCGAGCGTCCATCCACGTGCTGCGCCAGGGCCTCGGGCAGAGAGCCGTCGAGGGAGGCCGACTCCAGCACGGGGATGTCGTCCGGCCGTGGCCGCCGATCCTCGGGCACGCTGGTGAGCTCGTCCGCGATGCGGGCGTACTCGAGCAGCAGCGACTCGATCGGGATCGGCGCCACCGGCTGGGACTGGGGGTCGAGGGTGACGGCTCCGCGAGCGTCCACCTGGAGGGTGCGCGGCTCGAAGCGGAAGTGCGCGCCGTCTCCGTCGAGCAGCGCGTAGAGGAGCTCGAGGCGATTGGCCCGCGCGACCTCCGCGGTGTGCAGGCTCTCCAGGTGTGCCCCCTCGGCATCGAGCCAGGCGTCGCGAACGCGCTCTTGCCAGGCGTCCTCGGCCTCGCCCTCGTCCGGGAGCAAGTAGGCGCGTCCCTCCGCGAGGCCGATGCGCGTGCGGGGCTGCCCCTTGGAGGACAGGGTGACGATGCCCTGCTTGCGGCCTCGCGCGAGGCCCTGGAGGAGTTCGGCCAGGCCGATTCCTCGGACGTCTCCTTGGAAGCTCATGGGCGGTCGGGTGCGGTCGTGGGGGCGGGGGTCAGGGCGGGGCTGAGCGGGGCACGGGACCCCGTGCTCTCCTCGACCTCCGCGGCCCCGGATCTTCAGCGGGCGCCGCGGATCGCGGACTTGGGCCCGGCCTCTTGCCGCAGCGGTCCGGGCGTCTCGGGAGCTCAGCCCCTGCCGAGCGCGCGGAACCAGGCACGCACGGGCTCCACGTCCTCGGGGCGGTCGAGGTCGAGCTCGATCCCAGAGTGGGGCACGGGCACGGCGTCGAGCCAGGCCGCCCGGTCCCGGACCTCTCGGAGCGAGGCGTCGGGTCCGAGCCCGAGAAGCCCAGGGA
>WTJQ01000171.1 GCA_011524785.1 Planctomycetota bacterium
GTTGGGCGCGCACCCGGCCAAGGCGGCATTGTGGGCGCCGCGGAGGGGTCGAGTCAACGCCGGGAACGGATCCTGCCCGGACCGAAGAGGACGCTCCGAGACCCCTCGGTCTTCCCCTGGATCCGCGCGTTCTTGTCTCGATCCCGGCCTCCTCCGGGGTTCGCTTTCCGGTTGCGGGTCCCCCCCGGCGTGGGCATCCTCTCCCGGCCCCTCGTCCCAGGGCCTGCGACCGCGCGCAGGCTCCGCGGGACGACCCCTACCCAGGAGCACCCGTGAGCAACTCGAAGGGCGGAGTCGTCCAGTACCTCCAGGAGTTCTCGATCCCGCTGATCGCCGGGGTCGTCTGCGCACTCATCGCCGCCAACCAGGCCCCCGAGTGGTACGGCTACTGGTTCGGGACCCACGGGGCGCCCCACCCCGTCTGGGAGGTCCCGGGTCACCTGACGATCTTCGGGCATCACCTGACGCTCCACTTCCTGATCAACGACATCTTCATGGTGTTCTTCTTCGGGATCGCGGCGAAGGAGATCACCGAGGCCTGCCTCCCCGGAGGCTCGCTCAACCCGCCCCGCAAGGCCGTCAACCCGCTGATCGCCACCATCGGGGGCGTCGCTGGCCCCGTCGGCGTCTTCTTCCTGGCCGTGTCCCTCGTGGGCCCCGAGGGCTTCGGGGAGAGCGCGGAGGCCGCCTCCAAGGGCTGGGGCATCCCGACCGCCACGGACATCGCCCTCGCCTGGCTCGTGGCCCGGGCCGTGTTCGGGGCCGGCCACCCTGCGATCAACTTCCTCCTGCTGCTGGCCGTCGCCGACGACGCGATCGGCCTGGTGATCATCGCGATCTTCTACGGGGACCCCGCCAACCCGGCCAAGCCCGAGTACCTGGGGCTCGTCGTCGCGGGGATGGCGCTCGCCTACGCGCTCCGCAAGTTCGGGGTGAAGGCCTGGGCCCCGTACATCTTCCTCGCCGGCGCCGTCTCCTGGTGCGGCCTCATGCTGGCCCACCTGCACCCAGCCCTGGCCCTCGTGCCGATCGTCCCGTTCCTGCCGCCGCCGCGCCGGGACACCGGGCTGTTCAGCGCCGAGGACGAGGTCGCCAAGATGGGCGAGGAGACCGCTGCCGACCTAGGCATCGGGCACTCGACCCTGGAGAACTACGAGCACCAGACCAAGGCCTTCGTGGACTTCGGCCTGTTCTTCTTCGCCATGGGCAACGCGGGCGTGGAGCTCGCCACGGTCGGGCCGATGACCTGGGTCATCCTGGCCTCGCTGGTGGTGGGCAAGACGATCGGCATCGTCGGCCTGGGCATCCTTGCGCGGGTCCTCGGCTTCCCGCTGCCCAACGGCATGGACATGAAGGACCTCTTCCTGGCGGCCTTCATCGCGGCCCTGGGCCTCACCGTGGCGCTGTTCGTCGCGGGCGCGGCCTTCGGCAAGATCGACCCGGGCCTCGAGGGCCAGGCGAAGATGGGCGCCCTGCTCTCCGGCGGCGTCGCCTTCGCGGCGATCGCCCTGGGCCGGATGCTCGGCGCCAAGAAGGGCGCGGCAGCGGCCTGACCGCACCCCACGCCCGCGGGCCCAGGGCCCGCGGGCGCTTCTATGCATCTCCACGAGCTCATCCCTGCCGACGCGATCCGCGTGGGCTTCGACCCCGGCGACAAGTGGAACGCCGTGCGTCTCCTCGTCGAGACGCTGGTCGAGGCGGGGCACCTCGACGCGGGCCGCGAGGATGAGATCCGCGAGCTCGTGGAGGAGCGCGAGCACTCCATGTCGACCGGGATGGAGGACGGACTCGCCGTGCCCCACGCCACGGTCGAGGGCCTGGACACCGTGGTGGGGGCCCTTGGCGTCGTGGGTGACGACGCCTCGCTCGACTTCGATGCGATCGACGGCCTGCCCACGCGCGTGGTCGTGCTGCTCCTGATCCCCGCCGAGCAGAAGATGCTGCACATCCGCACGCTCGCGGAGGTCGCGCGCGTTCTCGGGGACACGGCGGTGCGCGCGGAGGTGCTCGCCGCGGCGACGCCGCCCGAGGCCCATTCGGCCCTCCACGCGGCCGCCAACGCATGAGCCACCGGGCGGCCCCGCTCGTGCCCGCGGCGCACGTGCTGGCAGCCGCGGCCTCTGGAGGGGCCGGCCTCGTTGCACAGCGTCTCGCCCTGAGCGCGGGGGACCTGGCTGCCGGCGCGGGAGCGGGCGCGTCCCTCGTCCTGGGCCTCTGGGTCGCTGCCTGGGCTCTCGGCGCCTGGCTCGCAGGCCGGTCGCCCCTGGCTCCCGGGCCTGCTCTCGGCGTGCTGGGACTCGGGTGCTCCCTGGGAG
>WTJQ01000375.1 GCA_011524785.1 Planctomycetota bacterium
CTCGAGCACCAGCCCCTTGCGCGACCGCCTCCTGGTCGCCCTGGGCATCCTCGTGCTGGGCCTCCCGGGTGCCCTGCTCCCGACGGTCGACCCGGCGGAGCGCCACGAGGAGTTCCGCGTGCGCGAGAAGCGGCGCCCCAGCCGGACCTCTGTCGGTACCGCCCTCGAGCAGCGACCAGCTGCCTGGGCCTCCGCCTTCGCGGACGGGCTCGCCCTCCGCACGCCCCTGCTCCGCCTGCGGGGCCTCCTCCACTGGTCCGTCCTGGGCAGTGCCCCGGGGGACCAGATGGCGCGCGGTGCGGGGGACTGGCTCTACCGCTCGGGCGATGGCGCCCTCGACGCCTGGCGCGGGGCAGCGCCCCTCACCGAGGGCGAGATCGAGGACTGGGTGGAGCACCACCTCGCGCGCCAGCGCGCTGTCGAGGCCGTTGGCGCGCGCTACGTCGTCTGCATCGCCCCGAGCAAGGCGGCCGTCTACCCCGAGGGACTGCCTGCGCGCTACCTCCGCGTCGGACCCTCGCGGCGGGATCAGGTCCTCCCGCGCCTGCGCGAGGCGGGGCTCGAGGTGCTCGACCTGCTCCCCGGCATGCTGGTCGCGAAGTCGGCCGACCGCGAGGACCTGCACGAGTACCTCTACCACCACGATGGCACCCACTGGTCCTGGCGCGGGGACCGCGTCGCGGACGCGCTCGTCCGCGCCGAGCTCGGGCTCGTGCCTCCCTCCTCGAAGTGGCGCCGGGAGGAGGGGACGAAGGGCTACCGCGACTCCTGGGAGCGCCGCCTCTACCTCGACGGCCTCATCGCCCACGGGGAGCTCGAGTGGGCGCCGCGGAGCCGGAACCGGGGCGTGAAGGTCCCGGGGCGCGCCCTCGGCAGTGACCACCGCTCGGCCGAGCCCCGCGAGCCGCGCATCGTCGTGCTCTCGGACTCCTACGGGCCGGGCGTGGCCGAGCTGCTGGCCTTCGACCACCCCGTCCGGAACCTCTGGGACTACGCCTTCGACCATGGACGCCTGGTCGAGTTCGAGCCGGACCTCGTGCTCGCCCTGTTCGTCGAGCGGGTGTTCGAGTGGGTCGATCCGCGGATGATCCCCTTCTTCGAGCCCGCGCTCCTCGGACGTCTCTTCGAGGAGGGTCGTGACACGGGCTGGGAGCTGGGACCCGGAGCAGCCGGCCGCTTCCGCATCGCGGGGAGCATGGAGGACCCCGCGCCCCTGCGCGCACCGCGTCGCGCCGAGTCCGCGGGCAGCCCCCTGCTGCTCATCCTCGACGTCCCCCCGCTCGATGGGCCCGCCGTGCTGCGGGTCGACCTCGAGTGCAGCCGCCCGGGCGCGGTGGAGGCCGCGAGCTTCGCGCCGGGAGCCTCCCCCGAGGCCCGGCGCCAGACCCAGCGCTACCTCCACGCGGGGGGCCGGCAGCAGCTGGACATCGCCGTCGTGGAGACGCCCCTGGCCAAGGGAGGCCGCGTCACCCTCTGGCTCGATGCGGGCGCCGCCACCTGGACGCTCCATGGAGCGCGGCTGCGCCGCACCGAGAGCTGGATGGGCGGCGAGCTCCCGCCTCGCTGAGGGCGCGGGCCCGCGGCTCAGCGGTCGAGGCCGAGCTCCTCGGCCACTCGCGGCGCGGCTGCGCGCCCGTCCCGCTCGCCGATCTCGAGGAGGGCGCGGAGGTAGCCCGGCTCGAAGAGCACGGTCGACAGCAGGTCGTGACCGTCGCCACTGCCGCCGCCGCCGCCGAGGTTGCGCAGGAGGCGCCGGAACAGCCACGGGAGCTCCGGCTCGAAGCGCGCCGCGAGGCGGCCGAGGTCCTCGGACGGGCGCAGCATGGCCAGGTCGAGCGGACGCAGCCCGTCGACGTCCTCCTGCGGCGTGGCAGCCAGCAGGCGGTTGATGCGCTCCAGGTGCGCGGCGTCCTGGTCCAGCGAGTCGAGGAAGATGGCGTTGAAGAGGTTGCCGGCCACGAGGGCCGGGCTCGGTGCCGTGCTCGGCCCCGCGGACGGAGCGGGCCCTGCTTCTGGCTCCTGAGGTGGGACGTACCGCGTGGAGAGCGCGAGGATCCGACCCGCCCCGAGGTGGACCGCGGGCGCGAGGGGCGCCACGAGACGCACGCCCCCGTCCCCGTACCAGTCGCCCTCGACCCTCACCGCTGGGAAGAACAGCGGCAGGGCCGCGGACGCCAGCACGTGGGGAACGCCCAGCTGCGTGTGGACCCCGCGCCTCTGGGGCCTGTCCCAGCCCGGAGCGCTCCGCCCCTCGAAGAAGCAGATCGTCCGCCCCGTGGAGTACTGCGTCGTGAGGAGCGCGAGCGCCTCCA
>WTJQ01000001.1 GCA_011524785.1 Planctomycetota bacterium
GCGTCAGCCCCTCCCCCACCAGGAAGCGATCGCCGAGCTCCCGCCGGACGGCGGCGCGGAGTTCAATCGGCTCGTCTTCGAGCAGAGCCCGTACCTCCGCCAGCACGCGCGCAACCCCGTGGACTGGTACCCGTGGGGGGAGGAGGCCTTCGAGCGGGCTCGGGAGGAGAACAAGCCGATCTTCCTCTCGATCGGCTACTCGACCTGTCACTGGTGCCACGTGATGGAGCACGAGTCCTTCGAGGACGAGCAGGTGGCCGCGCTGATGAACGAGCACTTCGTCTGCGTGAAGGTCGACCGGGAGGAGCGGCCCGACGTCGACCAGGCCTACATGACGGTCACCCAGGCGATGACCGGCAGCGGCGGCTGGCCCATGACCGTCGTCATGACCCCCGACCGCCGTCCCTTCTTCGCCGGGACCTACTTCCCCAAGCACGGCCGCGGCGGACGGGCGGGGATGATGCAGCTGGCCCCGCAGCTGGCGGAGGCCTGGCGGACCCAGGGGGACCGGGTCGAGGAGCACGCCAACCGCATCGTCGAGCACGTGAAGGGGCTCGCGAGCGGCAGCCCTGGCGAGCGTCCGGGCGACGAGCTCTTCGCCAAGGCGCAGGCCGAGCTCGAGGAGCGCTACGACGAGGAGCTCGGGGGCTTCGGCATGGCGCCCAAGTTCCCGGTCCCGCACAACCTGCGCTTCCTGCTGCGCCAGCACGACCGCACCGGCAACCCGGCGACCCTCGACATGGTCGTGAGGACCCTGCGGGCCATGCACGCGGGCGGGGTCTGGGACCACGTGGGCAAGGGGCTCCACCGCTACTCCACGGACCGCGAGTGGCTCGTCCCGCACTTCGAGAAGATGCTCTACGACCAGGCCACCTTCTCGATGGCCTGCATCGAGGCCTGGCAGGTGACCGGTCACGACGACCTGCGCGCCGCGGCCGAGGAGACCTTCGAGTACGTCCTGCGCGACCTGCTCGATCCCGGCGGTGCGTTCCACAGCGCCGAGGACGCCGACTCCGAGGGGGAGGAGGGCCTCTTCTACGTCTGGACCATGGACGAGCTGGTGGAGGTGCTGGGGGCCCAGGACGCGCACCTCGTGGCGCTGGCCTACGGCGCCGACGACGAGGGGAACTTCCGTGAGGAGGCGACCGGCGTCCAGACGGAGCGCAACATCCTCCACCGCCCCCTCGACCAGCGGGAGCGGCTGCTGCGCGAGAACCTGGATCCGGACGAGGTGCTCGAGCGCATGCCCGCCCTCCTCGAGAAGCTCATGGCGGTTCGCGTGGACCGCGTGCGGCCCTTCCTCGACGACAAGGTCCTGACCGACTGGAACGGGCTGATGATCGCGGCCCTGGCGAGCGGGGCGAAGGCCTTCGACGAGCCGCGCTATCGCGACGCGGCGGCGCGCGCAGCGGACTTCGTCCTGACGAACCTCGTGCGGGAGGACGGACGCCTCGTCAAGCGCTGGCGCGCGGGGGACGCCGACCACGACGCCATGCTCGAGGACCACGCCTTCCTCGCCTGGGGGCTCGTCGAGCTGTACGAGGCCACCGGCGAGGTGCGCTGGCTGCGCGAGGCGCAGCGGATCGCCGACCTCGCCCTCGAGCACTTCTGGGACGAGGACGGGGGAGGCTTCTTCCTGTCCCCCGACGACGGGGAGACCCTGTTCGTCCGTGCCAAGGACGTCTACGACGGGGCGATCCCGTCCGGCAACTCGGTCATGGCGCTCGTCCTGGCGCGGCTCGCGCGCATGACGGGGCGCGTGGCCTACGAGGAGCGCGCCTGGGGAGTCCTGGAGGCCTTCAGTGGCCAGCTCCAGCGCATGGCCAGCGGGCACACCCAGCTGCTGCTGGCTCTCGACTTCCTGCGTGGCCCCTCGAGCGAGGTCGTCGTGGTCAGCGGGGGCGACGGGCCCGAGGCCGAGGTGGCCTCCCGGATCTTCCGTCCGTTCCTCCCGCGCAAGGTGGTGCTCCACCTCCACGCGGGCGCCCAGGGCCTGAAGGAGCTGGCGCCCTACGCGGCCGAGCTCCCGGCGTCCGAGGACGCGGCCGCCACGCTCTTCGTGTGTCGGGAGTTCACCTGCAGCGCCCCGACGACCTCGATCGACGAGGCCCTCGCGGCGATCGGTGGCGGCTGAGGGCCTCTGCAGGGGCCTCAGGAGGGGGGAGCTGTCTCGATCCGAGACCCGGGCGGCAGCGCTCCCGCTCGCGTCCTGATTCGAGGCAAGGATGGGGCTGGTCCCTCACCGCGGGGCCACCGCCATGCACATCCCCATTCTCCGCCCCCTGTCTCGTTGGATCCCGCTCTGCGGG
>WTJQ01000213.1 GCA_011524785.1 Planctomycetota bacterium
CATGGGACGCGCCCCAAGCTCGCGCCAGCCGGTGGGCAGGTTCCAGGCGAGGCTCCGCGCCGTCGATCCGGCGGAGCCGCCGCCCGCGCTGGCCGCCGGCCCGGTCCGCGCGCTCGGCGGCGCCTGGGGCATGGCCGTCTCGGACAGCCGAAGGCTCGCGCACCAGGCGGAGAAGGCCTCGGTCTCCGCCTCGACGACGGCCCGGGGACCGATCATCTTCGCGAACACGGTGAACTGGTTCGACGGGAGGATCGCAGCGACCATGCGCGCGTCGGGCAGATCGGCCTGGCCCATGCCCCGATAGTGCCCATCGATCACGACGACCACGGCCTCGCCGCCGAGCAGCGGCCCCTCGCTCTGCTCCACGATCGGGGCCGGCGCTCCCTCCTCTCCCATCTGCGCCTGCCAGCGCTCGACGTTGGCCGCGATGCCCCCACCGCTGCCCCCGAGGATCGTCAGGTACGCCTCCGTGGTCGGGTCCCCCGCGACCTCGAGGTCCACCACGCGCATGCCCGAGGCCGGGCGCGCCCGCCAGCCCTCGGGGAGGTCGTAGGCGAAGGGCGGGAGGCTGGACTCGCCCGGTGCCGCCTCCTCGCTCGAGGTCGACGGGTTGGCGCCGCCGGTCATCGAGCCGAAGCGCTGACGGCTCGTGGCGCCGATGAGCACGGGCTGGGACGCGGAGCGTGCCGTCCGCTTCTCGCTGATCGTGAGGACGGGTTCGTCCCCGCAGCTCGGGAGCAGCCCGAGCAGGCCGAGGACGAGAGCCGGGATCGGTCGTCGCATGGGGTCAGTTCCGGCGCTCGAGCGTGAACTCGAGGACGCTCTCGAGCGCCTGGCGGGAGTCGGTGTCGGGCAGCAGGGAGAGGCGTCCACGGGCGCTGGCGATGAGCTCGTCGGCCCGAGCCCTGGCCTGGGTGAGCCCCGGACCGAGGTCGCAGGCCGCGAACAGGGCGGCACGCCGGTCGGGGACCCCGGGCGCCCGGTAGGCGGCCTCGATCCCCTCCCTGGTGGTTAGATCGGCAGAACGCCAGGCCAGCAGCACGGGAAGGGTCACCTTTCCGTCATCCACGTCGGTCCCGACGCTCTTGCCCACCACGCTCTCCTCGCCCTCCAGGTCGAGGAGGTCGTCGGCGATCTGGAACGCCAGGCCGAGCTCCTCGCCCAGAGCGCGCATCTCCGCGCCCAGGACGTCGGCCTCGGAGCGCCCGAAGCGGACGCCCAGCTCGGCCGCGGCGCCGTACAGGACGCCGGTCTTGGCCGTGGCGACCTCCTCGTAGCGCTCGACCGTCGCCTCGAAGGCGTAGCGGCCCTGGGCCTGCCGGATCTCCCCCACGCAGATGCGCGAGGTGACCTCGGCGAGCACCTGGCTGGCCAGGGGCGAGGACAGCCGCGTCGAGAGGCTGAAGGCGCGGGCGTAGAGCCAGTCCCCGAGCAGGACGGCGTTCTGGTTGTCCCACTCGAGGTTGACGCTGGGCAGCTGGCGGCGGACCTCGGCACCGTCGAGGACGTCGTCGTGGACGAGGGTCGCGAGGTGGATCATCTCCACGATCGCCGCGACCTCCGGGAGCTCGGGGTGCTCGTTGCCGCTGGCTCGCCCCATCAGCAGCAGCAGGGTCGCGCGGAGCTGCTTGCCGCGGAAGCGCGACAGGTGCTCCAGCATCGCGGCCACGGCCGGATCGTCGCTCTCCAGCTCGCGGGCGAGCACGCTGCGCATGGCCTCGAGCTCGGGCTCGAGCGGCGCGAGCAGGTCGGTCAGCTCGACGGTCATGCCGCACCCTCCCGGCCCGCCTCGAGGTCCTCGGGCGTGTTCCAGTTGACGGTCAGTGCGGAGGCGACGGGAACCATCGCCATCGAGAGGCCCTCGAACCCGTCGAGCAGGCGCCGCGCTCCGGCGTCGAAGGCGCGCTCGAGCGCGGGGAGGCAGCTCCGGCGCACGACCCACACGAGCGGCGGGCGCTCGCGGCCGTCGTCGAGACCGGCCAGGTCCACGTCCTGGGTGATCGCCTCGGCCACCAGCTCGGCCAGCGGGCAGTCGCCCAGGCGCGGGAGGTCCACCGCGGCGACGAGCACCCGCTCGCCCCCACACGCACGGAGCCCGGCGACGAAGCCGGCGAGGGGTCCTTGGCCGGGCTCGTCCTCGAGCGCGAGCGGCAGCCCCAGCTCGGCGTAGCGCGGCGATGCGCCGCAGGCGAGCACGACCTCGCTCGCGTGGTTCCGGAGGGCCGCGACCCCGCGCTCGACGAGGGTCTGCCCGCCTTCACGGAGGAGACCCTTGTCCTGCCCCATCCTGCGACTCGCGCCTCCGCAG
>WTJQ01000284.1 GCA_011524785.1 Planctomycetota bacterium
GCCCTGGAGCTCGCGGGGGTCGAGAGCGTGCGCGTGGGTGTGTGCAGCAGCGGCGCGGTGACCGTGCGCGTCGGAGGACGCGCCATCGAGCTTCGCGGGCAGGAGCTGCCGCTTTTTCGCACCATGCGCTGGGGCGAGCTGGAGCTGCCCACAGGCCGACACGAGGTGACGGTGGCGGCCGAGCCGGGGCCGAACGGCCAGCCCTTCGTCCTGCTGGTCGTGGAGACGCCGGCGGGGGAGCGCCTGCTCGCCACGGCTGAGGACGGCTGGACCGGCTGCCCCGGGCTGCACGAGGCCATGCCCCTCGGCGAGGCCCGAGCCGCATGGTCCTCGGGAGGGACCTGGTGCGAGCCCTGGGGACTTCCCTGCGACGCGCCCCTCGACTTCGGCCGCCTGGGGACCGGGTGGCAGCGCGTCGTTCCGCTGGGGGCCCAGCTCCCGGTTGCGTGCCACCCCGGCCTCGAGCCCCTGGGCGCCGCGGTGTCCGCAGGGGCCGACGGCGTCCTGCGCATGACGGTCGCGGAGCCCCACGCCCCCGGGGTCCCGGTCCTGCCGACGCTCCAGCCCGAGCCCACCTGGTACCGGACGCGCGAGCAGCACTCCCGAGCCACGAACCGCTACCTCGAGCTCTATGCCGCCCGCTGCCCGCGCGCGGTGTACGACCTCGAGCGCCCGGCCTTCGCCCAGGTGCGCGTGCGCGTGCTGGCGGGCGGCCCGGCCATCCTCGCCGTGTGCAGCGGGGAGTCGCGGGAGGAGCTGGAGCGCTCTCCCGCCCGCGTGGCCGACGTCGTCCGCCTCGAGGACGGAGAGGCCTTCACCACGACGCCCACTGGCCTGCGTCATCTGCAGGTCCAGGCCCTGGGGCACGCCGGCCCCGAGCTCGTGCTCGCGCCGCTGGAGGCCTTCGAGGTGCGACCCGACGTGGAGCCGGTCGGCAGCTTCACCAGCTCCGACCCGGTCCTCGACCGCATCTTCGAGCGCTCGCGCGAGACCCTCGCGCTGTGCATGCAGAACGAGATCTGGGACGGCATCCGTCGCGACCAGCTGCCCTGGATGGGGGACCTCCAGGTGGAGGCGCTCGCCGCGTTCCACGCCTTCGGGGACACGCGCCTCGTCGCGCGATCGCTGGAGGCCCTCGGGGACCTGGCCCCCGGCCCCGAGCTCTCCCTCCTGGACCAGCTCTACCCCGGCCTCGTCCGGGCCTGGGCCACCGACGAGCCGGACCTCAACGGGATCCCCTCCTACACCCTGTGGTGGCTGGTGGGTCTGCACGACCACGTGGTGCAGGCCGGCGGTGAGGACCTGCTCACCCGGCTCCTGCCGCGCGTGGTGGGCACGGTCGAGCACGTCCTGAGCCACATCGACGTCCGGGGGCGCTGGCGGCATCGCACGGGCTGGGACTTCGTCGACTGGGCGCCCCTCACGGCGGACGAGCGCACCTGGTTCTGCCACCTCCTCGCGCTGCACGCCCTGGAGTGCGCGGCGACGCTGCTGGGGGGGAGGAACGAGGCCGCCGCGAAGCGCGCCTCGGAGGATGCTGCCCAGGGCTCCGCTCGCCTCCGGTGCGCCGCCCTCGCGGAGCCCGACGCCTGGTCGAGCGGGACCGGCGGGGGTGCGCACCACCTCCCGGCGATGGCGCTCCGAGTCGGACTGCTCACCGAGGAGGCTGCGAGGGCTCTCTACGAGCGCACCCTCGCGCGGGACACGCCCCTGCGCATGACCTTCTGGCACCGCTACGGCGACCTCGAGGCTGCGCGGGCCGTGGGGGCCATCGAGCACGGACTCGACCTGGTGCGGCGCCACTGGGAGCCCTGCCTGAGGACCGGGACCGGGGCGCTCTGGGAGGCCTTCGAGGAGGCCTGGCTGGACACCCCCGACCCGCACGCGGTCAGCGTGGTGGGACCGGACCACGCGCGCTACGGAGGGTACGAGACCTCGCTCTGCCATGGCTGGTCCGCGGGCCCGCTGGTCTGGCTGCACCGGGCCGTGCTGGGGGTCGTGCACGAGGGGCCCAGGTCCCTGCGCTGGCGACCCGCGCTCGGGGACCTCGAGCACGCGCACGGCGTCGTGCCGACGATCGACGGACCCGTGGAGGTCCACCTCTCGCGAGGGGCGGACGGGGCTCTCTCCGGGACCCTCGTCGCACCGCCGTCCGTGCGCGTCGAGGCCGACGCCGCTCCTGGTGCGCTGCTCCAGGTCGAGGGCGGCCTCCAGCCCGAGGAGGTCGCATGACCGAGCGGACGATCGTGATCGGGGGTGGCCCTGCGGGCCTGACCGCCGCGTGGGAGCTGGCGCGCGCCGG
>WTJQ01000121.1:0-7129 GCA_011524785.1 Planctomycetota bacterium
CCGCGGGGGAAGGCCGGCGGGGGGGCCTTGGGCAGTGTGGCTAGAGGGTCATGCCGCCGTCCACCACCAGGGTCTGCCCGGTGATGTACCCGCCGGCGGGGCCGGCCAGGAAGCTGACGAGGGAGGAGATCTCCTCCACCGAGCCGATGCGGCCCAGAGGGATCCCACTCAGGAGGTCCGCACGCTGCTGCTCGTTCAGGGCAGCCGTCATGTCGGTCTCGATGAAGCCCGGTGCGATGGCGTTGGCGGTGACTCCGCGACCGGCGAGCTCCTTGGCCACCGAGCGGGTGAAGCCGATGACGCCGGCCTTGGAGGCCGCGTAGTTGGCCTGGCCCGCGTTGCCGATGACCCCCACCACGGAGGACACGTTCACGATCCGGCCGCTGGACTTCATGAGCGGGCGGGTGGCGGCCTGCGTGAAGTTGAAGACGCCCTTCAGGTTGACGGCGACGACGCGGTCGAAGTCGTCCTCGGACATCCGCATCAGGATCCCGTCCCTCGTGATCCCGGCGTTGTTGACGAGGATGTCCAGCCCGCCCATCTCCTGGGCGATGCCCTTCACCAGGGCCTGGACCGCGGCCGTGTCGGCCACGTCCACTCCGTGCGCCGTGGCCCCCTCGGTGAGGGCGCCGCAGGCCTCGGCTGCGGCTTGGGCCGAGGCCACCGAGGTCGCCACGCACGCAACGCGGGCGCCCTGGGCCGCGAGGGCTTCGGCTATGGCGCGGCCGATGCCACGGCTGGCCCCGGTCACCAGGGCGCGCTTGCCCTCCAGGGGGCGCTCGGGAGTGGTCTCCATCGCAGGCGACATCTTAGGCAGGGGCCTGGGCGCGGATCATGCAGAAAGATCCGCGGGGGTGGCGGCGGAGCGCACCGTGGCCTCGGGGGCGATCTTGCGCATCAGGCCCGCCAGGACCTTGCCGGGGCCCGGCTCGAGGAAGGTCGACACCCCTCGCGAGCCCGCGGTGCGCATGGAGCGCTCCCAGAGCACCGGGGCGGTGAGCTGCTGCGCCAGGAGGCCACGAATCTCGCCAGCCCCGCCCACGACGTCCGCCGTCACGTTGCTGATCACGGGGATGCGCGGATCCCGCACCTCGACCCCCTCCAGGGCAGCCGCGAGGCGGTCGGCAGCGGGCCGCATGACCTCGCTGTGGAAGGCGCCGGCCACCGAGAGCCGGACCGCCCGGCGGCATCCGTGGTCCTTGGCGGCAGCCTCGACGGCGTCGAGAGCGGCCAGCTCACCAGAGACGATGATCTGGCTGGGGCTGTTGAGGTTGGCGACCTGGCAGATCCCGTGTGCCGCTCCCAGCTCGGCAAGAGCCGTGGCCGTCTCCTCGGTCGCGCCCATGAGGCTCACCATGCCGCTCGGGCAGGCTTCACTGGCCGCCTGCATGGCTTCGCCCCGGAGGCGCACCAGGCGCAGGGCGTCCCCCAGGTCCAGGGCGCCGGCGAACCAGAGGGCCGTGTACTCCCCCAAGGACAGGCCGGCCGCCAGGGGGGCAGTGGTCCGGTTCAGGCCGTGATCGGCCTCCAGCACGGCGATGACCGCGGCGCTCACCGCCAGGATGGCCGGCTGGGCCACGTCGGTGCGGTCGACCGAGGCGTCGGGCCCCCACATGGCCTGGGTCAGGGAGAAGCCCAAGGCCTCGTCCGCCTGCTGCAGGACCTCTCGCGCGGCAGGGTGGGCCTCGGCCCAGTCCTGCCCCATGCCGACGTACTGGGCTCCTTGCCCGGGGAAGAGGAGTGCTTCGCTCATACGACTCGCAGGGTTTGTCAGGGGAGCGCGGAGTGGATCCGTGGCACGTGGGGCCCGTCGGGGCTCACCAGCGGATCAGCGTGGCGCCCCAGTTGAGGCCAGCCCCGAAGGCAACGAGAACGACGTACTTGCCGGGGATCAGGAGCCCCTGCTCCTTCGCCTCGTGGAGCGCGATGGGGACCGAGCCAGCGGAGGTGTTGCCGTAGCGGTCGATGTTGACCACGACCTTGTCGTCCGACATGTCCAGGCGCTCCAAGGCGCCCTCGATGATGCGCTGGTTGACCTGATGGGGAACGATGCAGCAGACGTCCTCGGGGTCGATGCCCTCCATGGCCCAGCGGATCATCTCGGCCATCTTGTTGACCGCGAACCGGTAGACCTCGCGGCCCTTCAGCTGGATGAAGTGCTTCGCCGGGTCGTAGCTCGGCATGTTGTGGAAGTGGGCGCTGCCCCCCATCGGCAGGATGATGAGGTCGTGCCCCGAGCCGTCCGAGCCGAGGTTGGTGCGCAGGATCTCCCCGCGTTCACAGTCCTCGTGACGGCGCAGCACGGCGGCCCCGGCCCCGTCCCCGAAGATGATCGCGGAGCCGCGATCGGTCTTGTCGATGATGCGCGAGAGCGCCTCGACCCCGATCACGAGCACGTTCCTCGCGGTCCCAGACGCGATGAAGGCCTGGCCCGTGTGCAGGGCCGTCAGGAACCCGGTGCAGGCCGCGTTCACGTCGAACGCCGCGCTGTTCTTGGCCCCCAGGTTCTCCTGGACCTGACAGGCCACGCTCGGGAAGACGCAGTCGCCGCTGACGGTGCCCAGGACGATCATGTCGATGTCGTCCGGGCCGAGGCCCGAGGCCTCCAGCGCCTGACGCGCGGCGTCGGTGGCGAGGTCGGAGCAGTTGCGCCCGTCCTCGATCCAGCGACGCTCGCGGATCCCCGTGCGCTGGGTGATCCACTCGTCGTTGGTGTCCATGACCTTCGACAGGTCGTCGTTGGTCACGCGCTGACTGGGGACACAGAGGCCGGTTCCGGCGATCCCGACGGGCTGGAGCTGGGTCATGGGCGTTCCTTGACGGAATCCTAGCGAGGCGCCGGTCGCGAATCCCAGGCTGCTGCGGGCAATTGGCGGCCTGGATTCAGGCAGTCGTCGTGCCGAGGGCGGTCACGACCTTGGCGTTCACTCCGGCATCCAGAGCCTGCCGGGCGACCCTGAGGGCATTCGTGACGGCCGTGGAGTCGGACCGGCCGTGGCCGATGATCACGACGCCGTTGACCCCCATCAGGAGCGCGCCCCCGTAGTCGGAGTAGCTGAGGCTCCTGCTCAGGGAGCCGATCGCCTCGGGAGCGATGGGGGTCCCGTGCTTGGCAGCAGCCCCCATGACGCGGGGGATCAGGAACTCCGCGAAGCCCTCGATCAGCTTCAGGACGACGTTGCCCGTGAATCCGTCCGTGACCAGCACGTCGGCCCGGCCCTCGAAGAGCTCGCTGGGCTCGATGTTGCCCTCGAACTGGATGTCGGCTTCTGACAGGAGGCCGTGGGCCTCCTTCGTGAAGGCCGTGCCCTTCTCCTCCTCCTCGCCGATGTTCAAGAGGCCCACCCGCGGCTCCGGGTTGTCGACGCAGGCCGCTTGGAACGCTGAGCCCATGACGGCGTACTCGACGAGGTCCTGGGCGCGGGGAGCCGTATTGGCCCCCATGTCGAGGATGGTGAGGGGCTTGTCGGTGAACGGCACGGTGACGGCGATCCCAGGGCGGCGCACGCCAGGAAGCGTCCGCAGGATCATGGTCGCGGCACCCACCATGGCGCCCGTGTTGCCCATGGACACCACGGCGCCGGCTGCTCCGGCCTTCACGGCGCCCATGGCCACCGGGATCGAGGCCTGCGGCTTGGCTCGCAGGGCCACGCCCGGCTTCTCCCCCATCCCGATCGTGTCGGGGGCGTCGAGGAAGGTGACCTCCGTCGGGCCACCCAGTTGCGACCAGCCGGTCCTCGTGGCCTCCTCGGGTCCAACGAGAACGAGGCGCTCGGGGCCCAATGCGTTCGCGCCGTCGGAGCGAACGGCCGACAGCGCACCCTCGAGGACCGCGCGCGGGGCGTGGTCCCCGCCCATGACATCGAGGGCGATGCGCGCGGAGCTCAAGCGAGGGCTCCGATCAGAAGTCTTCGCGCTCGAAGACCTGGAACCCTTCCTGGCCGCCCTTCTTGAAGCCGTAGTGGGTCGACTCCTTCTCGTTGATGCGGTGCGGACGGGTCAGCGCACCCGAGCGGGGGTCGCGCTGGAGGGCCTCCGGGGTCGTGCCCAGGTGGGACCGGCGGATGCCCTTGCGGGCCTTGGAGGTACGGCGCTTGGGGTGCGGCATGGCGTCGAGGGGGTGCCTCTGGAGCCCCCATCGGGTCCAGGGCAGCGCAGCAGCGTACTGACGGCCAGGGGGGGCGTCAACGGGCGCGCCGGGGCTCGAGGGCCCCCACGCGGAGGCTCGATCCTCTCGAGCCAGTTGGGCCGGAGCACCCGCCCTGGGGCTCGGGGAGGTGGTCCCCCGGGGCTCCCGGCCGACAGCCCCGGGCCGCTTCCCCATCGCGACCGAGCCGATCCGGCGCTCCGGGGGCTGTTCGGAGCCGCCTCTGGGGGCTCAGGCACGCCTCCGGGCGGCAGCTCGAGGGCCGCTCAGCCCAGGGCCGCCGCCAGGCTCTCGGTGGTGGCCGCGACGGCCGCATCGAGGCCGCTGGCGTCCATGCCCTGGCCCTGTGCCGCCTCGGGACGGCCTCCGCCCCCTCCGCCCAGGTGCTTGCCGAGGCCCTTGGCGAGGTCGCCGGCCTTGAGGCCCTTCTCCAGCGCGGCTCCGCCGCACAGCACGAGGAAGGGGACGCGATCGCCGTCCTGGCCCAGGAGCACCACGGCGTGATCGGCTGCCATTCCCTTGACCCGGGAGGACACGTCGCGGAGAGCCTCGGCATCGGCCCCCTCGAGGCGGACAACCCCGTGCAGGACCCCTCCAGCCGTGGCCAGCTGCTCCTTCACGCTCTCGAACGCGGCGCCCGCGCCGGCCCGTGCGGCCTTCTTGGCGGCCTTCCGGGCCTCCTTGACCTCTGCCTGGAGGGCCGCCACCCGATCGAGGAGCTCTCCCTCGGGCGCCTTCAGGAGGGAGGCGAGGTCGCTGACGAGCCGGGCCTGGTTCTCCAGGACCCCGTGAGCCGCCTGAGCGGTCACCGCCTCGATCCTCCGGACGCCAGCCTGGATGGCCTTCTCGGACAGCAGCACGAAGGGCCCGATCTCGCCGCTCCGGCTCACGTGGGTCCCACCGCAGAGCTCCATGCTCCATCCGTCCACGTCCACGACGCGAACCGTGTCGCCGTACTTCTCGCCGAAGAGGGCCGTGACGCCCCGCTCGGTCGCGGCCGCGAAGCTCTCCTCGGTCGAGACGACGGCGCCGTCCCCGAGGATCGCCGCATTGACGCGGCGTTGGACCTCCAGCACCTCCTCGTCGCTCAGCCCCTTGGGATGGCTGAAGTCGAAGCGCAGGCGGTCGGGACCGACGTAGGAGCCTTGCTGGGTGACGTGGTCCCCCAGGGTCTCGCGCAGCGCCTTGTGCAGGAGGTGGGTGGCCGTGTGGTTGGCGCGGACAGCGGCCCGACGCGGCGCGTCGGCGCGTGCGCTGCACGCCTGGCCCTCCGTGGGAGGCGTCCCCTCGAGCTTGCCCACGTGGACGACGACCTCCCCGACGCGCTGCGTGTCGGCGACCTCGAACCTGAACGTGCCGTCCAGGGCTTCGATCGTCCCCTGGTCCCCGACTTGGCCTCCGCCCTCCGCATAGAAGGGGCTCGATGCGAGCACGAGGCGCTGTCCCTGTCCACGGTCCTCGAGCAGGCGCACCACGCTGGTCTCCTGGGTCAGCGAGGCCTCACCCTCTGCGTGGTACAGCGACTGGGTCGGGACGAGGCTCGCCAGCTCCTCCGGGGAGACCAGCTGCTTGAAGGAACCTTCGGAGCGACTGACCTCGCTGTGGGCCGCGCGGGCGGCCTCCCAGCCCTCCGTGTCGAGGACCAGCCCCCGCTCGCGGGCCAGGAGCTCCACGAGGTCCTGTGGGAAGCCGTAGGTGGCGTAGAGCTCGTAGGCCTCCTTGCCGTCGAGGGGCGCGCCCTCGCTGAGGTCCTTGGTCAGCTTCTCGAACTGGATGAGGCCGCGGTCGAGGGTCTTGCGGAAGCTCTCCTCCTCGCTCCGCACCACGAGGCTGACGTGGTCGAGGCGCTGCGCCATCTCGGGGAACGCCTCCCCCAGGATCTCCGCCACCACGGGGACGAGCCGGTAGAGGAACGGCTCCTGGAGGCCGAGGGTCTGGAGTCCGTAGCGACTGGCTCGACGGATCAGGCGGCGGATGACGTAGCCCCGCCCCTCGTTGGACGGGAGGGCGCCATCGGACAAGGCGCTGGTCACAGCACGCACGTGGTCCGCGCAGACGCGCATGGCGATATCGACCCCCTGATCGCCCTTCCCGTAGCGATGCTCACAGAGTTCCTCGAGGGCGCGGAACAGCGGCTGGAACAGGTCCGTGTCGTAGTTGGAGTGCTTGCCCTGGAGGACCCCCAGGACACGCTCGAACCCCATCCCCGTATCGACGCTCTTGGCCGGCAGCTCCACGAGCGAGCCGTCGTCCTGGCGGTTGAACTGCATGAACACGAGGTTCCACAGCTCGATGAAGCGCTCGTTCCCGGCGTTCACGCCGATCGCGGGGTCGGCGCCATCCAGCGGGTTGGAGTCGGGCCCCCCGCGGTCGAGGTGGATCTCCGTGCAGGGCCCACACGGGCCGGTCTCCCCCATCTCCCAGAAGTTGTCCCGACGGTCGAAGCGCAGGACGTGGCTGGGGTCGATGTCCGTCCGCTCGCGCCAGAGCCGCTCGGCCTCCTCGTCAGCGCCGAGTCCGTCCTTCTCGTCGCCCGCGAAGACGGTCACCCAGAGGCGCTCCTTGGGCAGCTCGAGGACCTCGGTGAGGAGCTCCCAGGCCCAGGTGATGGCCTCCTCCTTGAAGTAGTCCCCGAAGGACCAGTTCCCGAGCATCTCGAAGAACGTGTGGTGGTAGGTGTCCACCCCCACCTCCTCGAGGTCGTTGTGCTTGCCCTGGACCCGGATGCACTTCTGGGTGTCGGCAGCACGGCTGTAATCCCGGCTGCCCGTCCCCAGGAAGACGTCCTTGAACTGGTTCATCCCCGCGTTCGTGAACAGCAGGGTGGGGTCGTCCTGGGGGAACACCGGAGCAGAGGCGACCACTCGGTGCTCGCGCTGGGCGAAGAACTCCAGGAAGGCGCGTCGGACGGCTTGGGAGGAGGTGTCTTGGAGGGCCATGGCGGGGTCCGAGGCTCGGCTCGGGCGCACAGGATAGGGCGAG
>WTJQ01000121.1:7229-9640 GCA_011524785.1 Planctomycetota bacterium
GCCCACTTCTCGAAGATCGCGGCCTCGATGACGCCCGCGAGGTCGGGGTTGTCGCTGAGGAAGGCGCGGGTCTTCTCGAGCCCCTGCCCAAGGCGGATCTCGCCATCGGTCGGGTGCTTCATGCTGAACCAGGTCCCGCTCTTGAGGACGATCCCAGCCTTCATGCCGAGGTCGAGGAGCTCGCCCTCCTTGCTGATACCGTGGTTGTAGATGATGTCGAACTCGACCTTCCGGAACGGGGGCGCCATCTTGTTCTTCACCACGGTGACCTTGGTGCGGTTGCCCACCACCTCGTCACCGGCCTTCAGCTGGCCGATCCGCCGGATGTCGAGGCGCACGGAGCTGTAGAACTTCAGCGCGCGGCCCCCCGTCGTCGTCTCCGGGCTGCCGAACATCACGCCGATCTTCTCGCGGATCTGGTTGATGAAGATGACCATGCAGTTGGACTTGGAGATCGCCCCGGTCAGCTTCCGCAGTCCCTGGCTCATGAGGCGGGCATGGAGACCGACGAAGCTGTCCCCCATCTCGCCCTCGATCTCAGCGCGCGGCACGAGGGCCGCGACCGAGTCCACGACGATGACGTCGACGGCGTTCGAGCGGACGAGGGCCTCCACGATCTCGAGGGCCTGCTCGCCGGTGTCGGGCTGGCTCACGAGGAGGTCGTCGAGCTTGACGCCGAGCCTGCGCGCGTAGGTCGGGTCCAAAGCGTGCTCGGCATCCACGAAGGCACAGATGCCCCCCGCCTTCTGAGCACTGGCGATGGCGTGCAGGGTGAGGGTGGTCTTGCCCGAGCTCTCAGGGCCGTAGATCTCGACGATGCGCCCACGAGGAAGGCCCTTGCCGCCCAGCGCGAGATCGAGCGTGACGGAGCCCGTGGAGACTCCCTGGATGCCTTGGAGCAGACTGGCCTGGTCGCCCAGGCGCATGATCGAGCCGGCACCGTAGGCCTTCTCGATGTCGCCGAGGGCCGCGGCCAGGGCCTTGTCCCGCCCGCCGGTCGGGGGAACGATCTTGTCGATGGTCTTGCTCTTCTTGCTGCTCATGGTGGAAGGATGCGTGTTGCTCTCTCTGGGTTCCAGCCCGTTGGGCTGGGCTTGGAAGGTGGAATCTTGCTCCCGCCTCGCAGGCCAGGGGATGGAGGGGACGCCCATCGAGGACGATCGGGGCTCGGCAGGGTTGCGAGGTGGGCTTCTGGGGCGCCTTCGGGCTGGGGGCCCTGGGCTTCCGTACCTGGGGCGCCGGCCAGGGGGGAACTGCGCACGGTGAGTGCTGCTCGGGGTCCCGCAGTGGTGCGGTTGGGCTCTGGGTGCGCTTAGATTCGAGTTGCGGTTGGGTCCTGTTAGGGTGGCATCCTAACAGAACCCGCACGGCGATCAAGCGGGTTCGCCCCGGAATCGCCGGGACGGCCGAGCGGCTTCAGACGGTCACGATGGACAGGAGGTCGTCGTAGCGGGCGTCGACGTCCTGGCGCGTCCTCGTGCCCAGGTCCTCCACGCTGAAGCCCTGGACGCAGAAGCTGGCCGTGACCGTGCCGTGCACCATGGCGCGGCGCAGGGTCTGGGGCGTGACCTCGCCGGCCTCGGCCAGCGAGCCCATGAAGCCGCCCGCGAAGCAGTCCCCCGCGCCCGTGGGGTCCACGACGCCATCGACCGGGTAGGCCGGCAGGGCGAAGTGGACGCCCTCGCCCATGATGAAGGCGCCGTGCTCCCCCTTCTTGAGGATCACGTAGCGAGGGCCCATGCCCATCACCGCCTGCGCGGCCTTGATGAGGTTGCTCTCGCCGGTGAGCATGCGCGCCTCCTCGTCGTTCAGGATGAGGCCATCGACCCGGCGCAGGAGCGCCTCCAGGTCGTCCCGAGCGATGTCGATCCACAGGTTCATGGTGTCGGCCACGACGAAGGCCGAGCCCTGGAGCTGATCCAGCGCCTTGGCCTGCACCGCGGGTGCCGCGTTCGCGAGGAACACGAACGGGAGCCCCTGGACCGAGGCGGGCACCTTCGGGTCGAAGTGCTCGAACACGTTGAGCTCGGTGAAGGTCGTGTGGCGGGTGTTCCAGTCGGGCTCGTAGCGCCCACCCCAGCGGAAGGTCTTGCCCTCGGCCACCTCGACCCCGGTGCAGTCGACGCCCTTGGACTCGAGCATGGCCCGGTCCTCGGAGCGGAAGTCCGTCCCGACCACGCCGACGAGGGCGGGCTGGGTGTAGAGCGACGAGGCCACCGAGAAGTACATGGCGGACCCGCCCAGGGCGTCCTCCCTGCTTCCGGCAACGGTCTCGACGGTGTCGTAGGCAAGGGTTCCGATGACGAGGAGGTTCATGGCTGATGCTGGGGGGTCTTGGCCAGGCAGGCGTTCGAGGAGAGGAGGCCCGGCGATGCGGCGGACCATTGGACGGAGCCCCAGGGCGGTGGTCA
>WTJQ01000520.1 GCA_011524785.1 Planctomycetota bacterium
GCAGGGCCCCGTAGGCCTCCTGCAGCTGGGCCCTGCCGGCAAGGGTCGCGGGCGTGGGCTCGAAGGCCGCGGGAGCGAGGCTCCGCAGCGGACCCCAGGACGAGGCGAGGCTGGTCTCGACCCGCCGCAGCTCGGCGTCGGTGATGCAGGCGGTGACGGCGGCATCGACGGCCACCTCCAAACGGTCCTCGGCCGCCAGCACGACGATCCAGCCCGGCGCGGCCACGAGGTGCGCTCCCTGCAGGCCCAGCAGCGTCACCGCCGTCGCGGGGATGTCGGGCCTCGCGAGCAGCGCCTCCCGTGCGGCCCCCGCCTGCGCTGGCTGGTCCTCCGCGGGTGCCGGCACGGCGACGACGACGAGGGAGCATGCGGCGGGAGTGAGGTCGCCGAGGCGCGACCACGAGCCGAGGTCCTCGCGGGGTCCGGCGAGGTCGGGGGCCTGCACGAGCGCGGTCTCCGCCGTCCACGAGACGGTGCGGACGGAGGAGCCGGGCGCGGGGGCCGGTGAGGTGGGTTCCATGGGTCAGGGGGTCGTGGGCACCACCGCGTGCGGCGCCCGGTGATCGTCAGCGGGTCGCCAGGGCGCCCGCGATGTGGTCGGCGACGGTCTCGGCCGCCTCGAGCACGCCGTTCAGGGTCGAGTCGTAGAGGTAGTCGCCGACGACGTGGAGGCCGGGCGCGTCCTGGGGCGAGGGACGGTGCCGCAGCTCGACGGGCCGCGGCTGGAGGCCGCCCGGGAGCGCGCTGACGGCGCCGATCCAGCGGTGGACGCGCGCCTCGAGGACCAGCTCCCGCCCCTCGGCCAACGCGGGGGGCAGGGACTCCAGCGCCGCGGCGATGAGCGCGTCGTCGGACAGGGCGTCGTGTTCGAGCGCTGCATCCCCACCCAGCAGCCAGCCCAGGACCCCGTACTCGGGGTCCGCGGACCGGCACGACTCGTCGTAGAGGCAGCAGCCCCCGAAGGCCTCCAGCATCAGGAACGACTCGTGCAGGACGTCCTTCCAGAAGGGCCGCTCGAAGAGGATCGAGACGCGCAGGTAGTGGGCGGGGTGGTCGTAGTGCGCGACGTGCTCCGCCATCGCGGCCGTCAGCCGAGGACCCTCGAACCGCACGGACCCGAGCGCCCCGTGCGGCAGGGCGACGATCGCGTGGTCGACGGTGAAGGTCTCCTTGGCCGTCACCAGGTCGACGCCGCCGTCCTCACGGGTCCGCACCGCCTCGACCCGCGTCGAGAGCCGCACGTCCGCGCGCGTCCGCCGCACGAGCTCCTCGACGATGCGCTCGTTCCCGCCGTCCACGCTGTAGAGCAGCATGTAGTCGGCGTCGTTCATGAGGTAGTTCTGCAGGCCGTAGCGCCGGTTGGTGGCGCGCGGCTCGGTGGCCAGGTCGCTGTGCATCAGCACGTCGAGGTAGCGCCGCGCGCCCGGGTGCTCCACCCGGTCCATGAACCGGCCGAAGCCGCCGCCCTCCGCCTCGTCCGCGAAGCTCTCGCACAGGTCCGAGTCGTAGAACTGGCGCGGCGACATGCGCCCGCGGGACCGCCGGTCGAACGCGCTCACGGCCTCGCGCGCCCCGCGGCCCAGCCGGGACTCCACGTCGTCGAGGTTGGCGAGGAGCTCCCCGTCGAGCTCGACGGCCTGACCGGCCATGCCCGTCACCGGGAGCCCGAGCTCTGCGACGAGGTCCTTCAGCGGGTCCTCGTCGATCGGCGAGACGTCGTACAGCTCCGCCGCTCCGATCTCGTAGGGCACGGGCGCGGCCTCGAAGCGCCCCGTCTGGACCTTGCCCCCGAGCCGCTCGCTCGCCTCGAGGATCACGATCTCCAGCGGCCGGTCGGCCCAGCACTGCAGCCGGTAGGCGGTCATGAGCCCCCCCGGGCCTCCCCCCACGATCCCGACGCGTGTCACGCCTCCCGTCTCTTGGCCCTGCCTCGCCATGACCCCATCAGAACCGATGCGGTCTCCATTACGAGGCCCTCCGTCGCGACCTGCCACCTGGCTGTTGCCAGGGGGCCTTCTCGCACCGCTACCTTCAGACGATCTTCGGATCCTCCGCTCCCGCAGGTTCCTCTGCCCTCTCTGGACGCCCCGCCCCAACGAGGGCTAGCTTCCGCCCTCCAAGCGCCCGTAGCTCAGCAGGATAGAGCACCGGATTCCTAATCCGGGGGTCGCAGGTTCGAATCCTGCCGGGCGCGCCATTGCGCTGCTTGCGCGGGTCGATGGGGCGCGGAAGAGCGACCGCGGCGGATCGCACGCGTGACGAACCGCAGCCCTCAGGGACGAACGTCCCGCGCGA
>WTJQ01000051.1:0-1710 GCA_011524785.1 Planctomycetota bacterium
TCGACCGCGTCCACGCCCTCGCTGAGGCGCCCCGCGAGGTGCTCGTGGAGCAGGACGGCGACGCGGAGCTTCCTTCGGCTCATCGCTGGTACCTCGGGTGCCCGCCGTACACGAACTGGGAGGAGAGCGAGGTGAGCACGATGGCGGCGTCCAGCAGGGCGTCGTCCTCGCCGCGGCTGAGGCGCAGGTCCTCGGTCCGGGCGCGGAGCGTAATCTCGCGGACCACGTGGTCCAGGAGGTAGCGGTGCTGGCCCGTGACCTCGGCGACCTGGCGCACGAGGCGCCCGCGGTGCCTGCGGAGGAAGTGCGCGAGCCGCGGGGCGCCTCCGGCGGCGCCCTCACCGCGGGGGAAGGAGTGCCTGAGCTGGCCGTTGAAGGCGGGCGTGCCCTCGCTGGCGTAGATCGCCTTCTTCTGCTCGTAGTACTCGCCGAGGGTCATGCGGACGCGGTGGAGCGGCTCCTCCCGTCGCCGCGTCGTTCGCCGCGGCGCGCGCCGGGCGAGGTCGGCCATGAGGCCGTCCACGTAGCGGAGCTTGTCGAGGGCGGGCCAGCCCTCGTACCGCCGCTTCCACCGGCTGCCGGGCTGGAGCCACACGGCGAACGTCTCCGCGTAGTCCTCCAGCGGGTGGCTCTGGGCGTACCAGTAGTCGAGGTGCTGCACGAAGGCCCGGCTGTTGGGGTCCGGGGTGTAGGCGCTGCTGTACGGCGCTCCCGCCGCCCCGAAGGCCTCGCGCCAGCTGCGCCGGCGCCGGAGCCCGTAGGCGTTGTCCAGGGCGTGGGCGGCCTCGTGCCGCATGATCTTCATGCAGCCCTTCCGCGTGGCGCCCTCGACCTCGAGCATCTGCGACCGCTCCAGGCGGACGAGCCGCGGGTGGGCCAGGTAGAAGGGCACGGCGAAGCCCGTGGTGTCGTCCGGGGTGAACCACTCCGTGGAGAGCCACGCGTAGGGCCGGAAGCGCATCCCCTTGCGCTCCAGCTCCCCGTGCAGCTCGTCGAGCCGCGCCTGCAGCGGCGACTCCTCGAGCTCCAGGCCCAGGTCCTGGATACGCACCGCCAGGAGGCGGTCGAGGGGGAGGTGGGTCCAGCGCATGGGAGGGGCCCCGCGGAGCGAGCGCTCCGCGGGGCCCCTGAGCCTAATGGACGGCGACCGGGGGTGGCCAGCGGCCGCCGCCCGGGCGCGGCCGGGTCACTTGAGGTCGAGGACGCCGGTGCCGTCCCCGCTGGTGAGGGTCTTGGTGTTGGCGAGGTAGTTGGAGCCCATGGTCAGCATCGTGCGCCAGGGCCGCGACGTCCGATCCCCGCAGAGCCCGAGGGCCACCACGGCGGTCTCGCGGATGGTCGTGGAGTACCTGTCCTCCTTGTCCATCACGATCTCGCACAGGATCTCGACGCCGCGCGCGTCCCCGATGTAGCCGAGGGCGGACACGGCCGCGATCTGGCGGGCCTCGCCGTCCTCGTCCTCGAGGGACTCGTTCAGCACGGTCAGCAGGGACTCCGCGACGCTGTCGTCGCCGAGCATGCCGAGGGCGAGCCCCGTGCGGGTCTGGAGCAGGGGCTCCTCGTCCGCCTCGACCAGGGTCTCCTGCAGCGACTCGATCGCCTCGCGGGCGCCGACCATCCCGAGGGACATGGCGACGTAGCCGCGGGCGTCCTCGTCCCGGACCTGGTCCAGCTTCTTCATGAGGCGCGGGGCGGCGTCCGGGGTGCCCC
>WTJQ01000051.1:1720-2294 GCA_011524785.1 Planctomycetota bacterium
CTCCGCGAGGGAGATCATGGCGAAGCGCCGCTCCATGTCGCCGCCGCTCTTCATCGAGCGGCGGAGCGCCCAGCGGATCCACTTGTCGGTGTTGTCGTCGTCGTCGTCGTCGATGAGGCCGAGGGCGAGCACGGCGCTCTCCCGGACCTGGCGCGGCTGCCGGGCCGACTTCTCGAGGGCGCGCACGAGGACCTCGGCGACCCCCTCCTTCATCCGCTCGGTCATCCCCTCCGGGCGCGCGGCCACCAGACGCCCGAGGGTCGTCGCGGTGTGGGCGCGCAGGATCGGGTCGAACTCCTCGTCCGCGGTGAAGTACCGCATGAGGTAGGTGACCTGGGGGCGGAGCGAGGTGTGGGGGTCCGGGACCACGCAGGTGCCGCAGTAGCACGCCACCACGTCCTCGTCCACGCTCAGCGGGACGAGCCCGAGGGAGATCATCGCCGCGACCCGGGCGTCGTTGGCGTCCGACGCGTCGTTCTCGAGGATGTCGATCAGGGTGCGGACCACCTTGGAGCGGACCTGCTGGTCGGTGCTCCGGGCGCCGATCATGCCGAGGCCGTACGCCGCGTAGGAG
>WTJQ01000138.1 GCA_011524785.1 Planctomycetota bacterium
GACCTCCGGGATGCGCTCGAGCACGACCTCCTCGCCGTTCGGCAGCGCGATCGGCAGGAGGGGGTCGTGCGCCGGGCCCTCGTGCGGATCCTCCGCCAGCCCGAGCACGAGGAGGAGCAGCAGCGCGGAGACCGCGAGCGCGGTGCCGAGGGCGCGGAGGAGCAGGCGCATGGTCCGAGCCTATCGACGTCGCAGCGCGGCGTCACGAGCGCAGCGTCACGTGCCCCGAGACTCAGCGCCCGAACACGTCGATGCGCTGCAGGCCGGTCGCGCGGGCGAAGAGGCCCGCGCTCGTGGCCTCGTCGAGCACGTGGCCCTCGATCTCGGTCGTGGTCCCGCTGGCGTCCGTGAGGACGATCCTGGGTGCGCCTCCGCGGTGCAGGACGACCGGCACCTGGAAGCACGAGATCCCGAGGGTCCCAGGGGACAGCGGGACCGTGACCTCGTCCCCGCCGGCCGCGACGAGCGAGAGGGACCCGCTCTCCTCGAGGAACTCCACCGCGTGGGCGCGCGTCGGCCCGAGGTGCAGGCGCCCTCCGCGGACCGCGACGCCGAGCTCGGCCATGCGCGCGAGCCAGTCCTCCTTCACCTGTCCCGTCATGCCGGGCTGCTGGGCGCCGGCGAAGCTCGGTGTGTGGGAGTAGGGGTCGGTGGGGAAGGCGCCGTAGACGGCCGGCGTCTTGTGGGTCCCCAGGCCCAGGCGCACGTCGTCGTAGACGGCCTCGAGAGCCGGGTCGGCCGGACCCTCCGGCTCGCGATCGCAGCGCTCGCGCACGGCGAGCAGCAGCTTCGAGACCTGGTGCCAGTAGATGCAGCCCAGGCCCTCGTAGCCGTAGAAGGTCCCCGAGCGGCCGGTGAACGCACCGTGGTCGAAGAGCTCCTCGTAGAGGGCGAGCACGGCCTCGCGGTCGCGCACGGCCGCCTCGGCGTGGGGACCGCCGGAGGCAAGGGCGTCGAGGGCCGCCGCGACCTGCTCCGCGTTGCGGTGGGGGGCCGCGAAGTGCAGCGTCCCACTGGCGTCGCGGACGACGAGGGAGGTGTCGCCGGCCTCCGCGAGTTGAGCGAGGAGGGGGATCGCGGCCGCGCGCTCGGCGCTGACCTGGTTGGCCTCCAGGAAGCCCGGCAGGTCGCGGTCCGGATACAGCAGGTAGCTGTGCTGGTCCTCACGGAAGAGCGCGCTGGCCCGCAGGCTCGTGAGGAGGCTGGCCTCCTCCTCGGGCGTGAGGAGGGCGGCGCCGAGGACGGCGACCTGTCCCTCCAGCATCTCGGGCAGGCGCCGCACGGCGACCTCGCCCTCGCTCCCGAAGGCGACGAGGTTGTAGCTGTGGTAGAGCCCGTCCTCGCGGCGGTTGGCGCGGACGCTGTGGTCCACCCAGGCGCGCGCCTTGCGCAGGCCCGTCGCCAGATCCACGGTCCGCACGCGGATGCGGGCCCCGCTGAAGCCCTCGCCGTAGAGGGCGCTCCGGTGCCGCTCGCCCGCGCGGCCCAGCGCCTCGAGGACGCGCCGGCGCTCCCGCGCATCGAGCCCGCTCGCGGGGGGAGGGCTGGCCAGGGTCGCGATGACCTCGCGCCAGAGGGTGGCGACCTCCTCGGAGAGGGTCACCTCGCCCTGGGCCTCCTCGAACGCCGTGGCGTAGAGGTCGAGGGCCTGGGAGAGGTGGGCCAGGGTCACGACCGAGGCGCCGATCCCGACCAGCGCGTTGTTCGCGTCGTTCCACTCCGGTCGCTGGGTCGTCAGCCAGAGCCCCACCTCGGGGACGAGGTTGGTCAGCTTGACGAGCGCAGGCACGAGCAGCTTCTCGGCGAGCGGCACGCGGTGGAGGCGTCCCTCGCGGTCCCGGACGAAGCGGCCCTCGTGCCCTTCCCGAGCGACCCGCGCATCGATGGCGCGGGCGCACTCCTCGTCGTAGGAGATGGTGTCCTTGGGGTTCGCGACGATCGCGTCGAAGCCCGCGATGCGGTAGGGGACGTCGGCGTAGACGAAGCCCTCCTTGCCGAGGGCCCGCGCGAGCGCGGCCGGGTCGTGCCGACGCCACGACTCCAGGAGCCGGACGAGGTAGACGAGCTGGTGGTCGTTCCAGTACCCGATGAAGGCCCAGGGGTCGTCGGGGTCCGGGACCTCCCACTCGAACCCCGCGCGCGTCACGCGGTAGGGGTTGTAGCCGTCGTCCGTGGACGAATTGACGAAGGGCGCGACCTTGGCATCGGGGTAGGCTGGGACGGAGGCGAAGAGCGCCTCCCAGTTCTGGAAGATGTCGCGACGCTTGCCCTGGTAGTCGTAGGGCGTG
>WTJQ01000629.1 GCA_011524785.1 Planctomycetota bacterium
GGTCGCCCCGCGGGGTCCTCATAGGACGCCGTCGAGCGGGCTTCCGGGGCTCCGGATCCTGGGTTCGCAGCCAAACAGATTAGCGGTGCCTGGACCGAAGGGCGCCCGGGACTGGTGGTTTCCTTCGCACCTGGGACACCCCGCCCCAGGTGGGTCCCGCGTGGCGCCGGAGCCCGCTGGTGGGCGGGGGCGACGCCCGCTCGTCCGACCGATGCCCACGGCCATCGTCCGAGGCACTCCCATGGAGGGAGTCCGGGCTCCGGGAACTCCCTCAGAGCTCGACCCAGGGGCCCGGGAATGCGCCGCCAGCGCGAATGAGCCAGACGGGCGACGGCTAACCTGGGGACATGGAGAACGCGATCCAGCTCGTGCTCGGCACGATGGTCTTCACGCTGCTCTGCGTGTCGCTGGTGCTCCAGCTGATGCAGCGCAAGGGGGGCCGGGACCACGCCGGGTCCCCGGACGAGGCCGCGGAGGCGCGCCGCCGAGCCGCCAACGAGCTGGAGGAGCTCCGCCGCGAGGTCCGCACCCTGCGGGCCCTCCTGGACCGCCACGCCCGAGGCCTGACCGTGACCTCCGCCATGGTCGAGGACGGGCAGGTCTGGGAGGACGTGGACGGGGACGAGGCCCAGCGCCGGGTCGAGGCCGGCGCACTGCCCCTGGACGTCCGCACCGAGGTCGAGGTCCGCTCCGGGGTCGTCCCGGGGGCCCTCTGGATCCCGATGGACCAGATCGAGGGGCGCCTGGACGAGCTGCCCCGGGACCGGCCCCTGCTGGTCTACTGTGCTGCCGGAGCCCGCTCCGCCGGCGTGTGCGAGTTCCTCGCCCAGAGCGCGGAGTTCCCCGAGCTGCTCAACCTCGAGGCGGGTCTGCCGGCCTGGCCCGGCCCCCTCGCCCCCCCGACCACGCCCTGACCGCCATGTCCTCCCTGGCTCGCCCTGAAGACCTCTCCTTCGCCCTGGACGCCGCCCGTGCCGCTGGGGCCCGGCTCCTTCGCCTGCGGGACTCCGGCCGCTGGGAGGGCAAGATCATGGGCGACGTCGGCGACCAGGCCGCCGACGGGTACCTCCAGGGCCTGATCCTCGGCCGCTACCCGGATGACGGGCTGCTCTCGGAGGAGACCAAGAGCGCCCCCGAGCGGACCTCCAAGTCGCGCGCGTGGATCGTCGATCCCCTCGACGGCACGAAGGAGTACGCCCAGGGCCGGCCCGACTGGGCCGTCCACGTCGCCCTGGCGATCGACGGCCAGCCCGTGCTCGGCGCCGTCGCCCTCCCCTCCCAGGAGCGGATGCTCTGGGGCGTCTGCGCCCCGGGGGCCGAGGACTGTGGCCTCGACGGTCCCGCCGCGGACAAGGGCGTGGTGCTGCGCCGCGGGACCGACGCCTCCGCGGGCCGCCTCCGCGTCGCCGTCTCCCGCAGCCACACCCCCGAGTGGGTCGAGCGCTTCGCCGCGGCCATGGACGCCGAGCTCGTCCCGGCAGGCAGCGTCGGCAACAAGGTCTGCATGCTGCTGACCGGGGAGGCCGACCTCTACGTCCACCAGATCGGCCTGAAGGAGTGGGACACCTGCGCTCCCGAGTGCGTCGCCCGCTCCCTCGGCTGGCACGTCTCCAAGCTGCGGGGCGAGGCTCACACCTACAACCGCGAGGACCCGAGGAACCACGAGCTCGTGGTCTGCCCGCCGGCCCTCGAGGAGCGCGTCCTGGCCGCCGTCGCAGCGAGCGGCGCGCTCGACGCCTGAGCCCGGCGCGCTGTCAGGCGGCCTGGCTGCCCGACCTGGGGCCCTTCGGCAGTCCCAGCAGCACTCCGAGGACGATCGGCAGCACCACCTCGAGCCGGACCCCGAGGGCTCCGGACCCGGCCACGCCGCCGTAGGCCATCAGCCCAAGGCCCGTGGAGAAGGCCAGGGCGGCCACGACCTGACGCCAGGCCGGGGCGGCGATCCCCGGGCGCGGCCGCTCGAAGCGGATGAGGGGGCCGACGGCGATCAACAGTCCGAGGGTCCAGAGTGCGAGCCAGGCCAGCTTCCAGGTCCACCAGGAACCGCTGGGAGGGACCGCCTCGAGCCCCCAGCCGCCAGCAGCCTGGGCCAGGGCCGTCCCCAGGACCAGCACGGTCATGTGCCAGAGGAACACGGTCATGATCATCCCGTTCACGAGGACCGTCAGCGCCCAGACCCGCTCGCGCGCGAGCCACCTGCGCGCGACGCCCTCGAGCAGCAGCAGCCCCCCGACCTGCCCGATCCCCAGCAGGAGGATCACGGCCTTCGGCGGCGTCGTGTTGCTCACCGCGTCGCCCGGGACCCCGACCATGCTGAGCGGGTAGGGCCCGAGGCGGGTCGCTGCGATGACACCCCCAAGACCGAGAGCCAGCATGAACACCCGGCGCCCGCCGGCGAGACGGCCATCGAGCCAGGCGTAGCCCAGCTGGTGCACCGTGCACCAGACGGCCAGGTAGTTCAGCCAGCACGCGAGGGGCGTGGGCGTGCCGGGCTCTCGCAGGAAGAACCAGGCGTCAAGAGCGAAGGCCGGCAGCCCCAGCACGAGGAGCGAGGCCAGCCCCAGCCGCTCCCAGAGGCGATGGGTCAGCGGCACGAGCAGGGCGATCACCAGGTAGACCGCCAAGAACCACAGGGGGATCAGGGCCACCTGGCTCCCGCGCGCGGCCCACTCGGGATCGACCCCGAGGCGCGGCGCCAGGAGGCCAAGCGCACCCCAGAGGACGACCACCGGGATGGTGGGCGCGATGAGCCGGCGAAGGCGACCGTCGAGCCAGGTCGAGTAGTCGCCGCCACGCTTGGCGGCGGCGCGCCAGGAGATGCCGTTCGAGTAGCCACCGACGAAGAAGAACACCGGCATGACCTGGATGACCCAGGTCAGGTACTGCGACGAGGGTGCGGCTGCCAGCAGGTGCGTGAACTCGAGCGCACCCGAGCTCCCGCGGTAGGGGGCCGCGGCGAGCCAGTGACCGAAGACGACCGCGAGGATCGAGATCGCGCGGAGGAGGTCGACGTAGCGGTTGCGGGAGGCCGGCGTAGCGCGTGCGAGCTCGAGGGCCTGGCTCCAGAGGGTCATGGAGGCAGCCTAGGAACGAGAGGTCGGGGAACCTACGGGCGGCCGGGCCACCGCCTCCCCCACCCGCCCAGAGGGGACGCGCAGGGGTCCTCCCGGTGTCGGGGGGTCGGAGGCCACGAGGGGCCCAGGGCCGTCAGATCTGGACGCCCAGCGGCTTCAGCGCCGCGAAGCCGAACAGCATCGACAGCAGCACGAACGCGATCAGCACGCCCGCCGGGCCCGCGCCCGGGAGCCAGCCGAGATCGCGCTCGGGATAGACCGTCCGAATCAGCTCGAAGGGGCTGTCCCCGCTGAAGGCCTCCTCGGCGGGCCACAGGAGCGCCGCCAGGAAGCCACGCCCGCGCTCGGGCTGCATCTCGCGCTGGACGCCCTCGGCCCCGGCATGCAGGAGCTTGGTCTCCCGGGAGTTCCCGGAGACGAACACGAGCTCATGAACGCCCGGCTCGGTGGCCACGACCTCGACGAAGGCACGGCCCTGGCCGGGGATCCTCACGAGGGGAGAGGCCAGAGCCACGCCGTCGGGCAGCTCGAGCTCCAGGTCGCCGGCCGCGGCACGGGCGGAGTCGGCGAAGTGCACCTCGAAGGTCACGGCGGACCCGGCCATGTGGTCCTCGCCCACCTGCTGCACGGCCACCGGCTCGAAGCCGTAGCGAACGACCAGCTGGGCGGCGACCATCCCGAACGGGACCATGAGCGGGATGAAGGGTCCGAAGTTCAGGACCACGTACTGCAGGTTGCGCAGCAGGACCTTCCCGATCGCGCGGCTCACCAGGCCGAGGTCGTCCTGGTAGATCCGGATCTCGATCATGTGGCCCTTGATCTTGTCCTTGGTGCCCTTGATGCCGTCCTGCCACGAGATGTGCTTGAAGACGACGAGGGCCAGGACGCCGAAGATCCCGCTCACGAGGGTCAACGCGAGCCACCCCCCCACGGCCTCGAGGGGCGCGAGGAGGAGGTCGAAGAGGGCGTTGGCTGCGGAGTTGAGCGCGTTCACGGGGCGTCCTCGGACGAGGTGCGGTCAGCTGATGTAGCCGAGGCCCTTCAGCTTCTCGGTGATGTCGTCGTCGGAGCCCGCGTCGTCGAAGTGGGCGACCTCACGCTCGAGCACGTGGTGGATGAACTCCTCGTGGCTGGCGTAGCCAGCGACCTCGGAGATCTTCTTGATGCGCTCCATGAGCTCGGGGTCGATGGTGACCTTGTTCTTTCCGCCGAACATGACTGGTTCCTGGGTCTGGGTTTGCGTGGCTGGGTCGAGTGGGTCGAGTGCGGCCGGAGGGCCTCACTCGAAGGCGTTGCGTCCGTCCATCTCGGGCTCGGCCTGGAGGCCGTAGTACTCGAGGATGGAGACGGTCAGGTCCTCGAGGCGCGGGTTCTCGAGGGTGAGGGGGAAGTTGGCGAGGACGGTGCCGAGCACCACGTCCGGAGCCATGAGGTGGCTGCCGTTGAAGGTCCCGCCGAGGTTGTCGCTCAGGACGGCGTGCGGGATCTGCCCCAGGGAGGCCTCGTCGGAGTTGCCGTAGCCCTGCTCGTACCCGACGAGGAGGTCCGGGGCCTCCGCCAGGCGCTCGCCGGTGTAGACGGAGGAGGCGAGGTCTGCGCGCAGGACGACGCTGGCTCCATCCTCGTCCTGCAGGGCCTCGAGCTTGGCCTTGAGCTCGGCCAGCAGGGCCTCGGCCTCGCTGGGATCGACGCAGCCCTCACCCTCGCGGCCCGCGAGGTTGAGGTAGAGGCCGTTGAAGCCGATGCCGTAGGCCTTCGTCTTCGACCAGTCCGCAGCGGCCTGGATGAACACGGGCGCGTACTCGAGTGAGTCCTCGGGCAGCTCGCGCTCGAAGCCGTCCTTCAGGACGAGGTAGCCGTTCTCGAGCAGCCAGGTGTTGAGGGAGAACTTCCGGCGGTAGGGAGCGAAGCCGTGATCGCTCATGACCACGATGCGTGTTTCCTCGCCCACGCGCTCACGCACGCGACCCAGGACCGGGTCCATCCGCAGGTAGAGGTCGTCGATGATGTCGCGCCACACGCTGCCCTCGCGCCCCGACCACCAGTCGCTGCCCTCGGCAGCGAAGGCCTCGTCGTGGTGCGGGTGCTCGGGGTCGGCGTGGCGCCACATCATGTGCATCGCCAGGTCGACGGACGAGTAGTAGAAGAACAGCAGGCCGCCGTCCTCTTGCCGCATGTAGTGGTCGAGCGCGACCTCGAGCATGCGGCCGCGCTCCTCGTAGACGAGGGCGGCCTGCATCATGAACTCGGAGTCGGTGAGCATCCGGTTCTTGAGGCCGTTGACGTCCTCGGCCATGCCCTGGGTGTAGTAGAGGCCGATCAGGTCGGCGAGGTCCGACGCCGCGGTGTCCGGGGCGGAGACCGGCTGGATCGGAGCGCGCGGATCCACGTTGACCGGCGAGGCGTAGATCTCGAGCGGGTCGACGCTGCGCAGGTAGAAGCGGACGATGCCGCTCATGTCCGACAGCCCGAGGGGCAGCATCGAGAAGGCGACCGGGACGAAGCCGCTCCACTGACCGGGGGTCAGGACGAGCGGAGCGCCGCTATCGACCTGGACGGCGACGGCGCCCGCGTCCTCGTCGACGAAGACGTCCATCGGCGCGCGCGAGCGCTCCAGGTGCCCGTCGACGTCGGGATCCTTGAAGGCGTTCTCGGGTCCCAGCACGTAGGTCCGAGCCACGCCCCGGGCGACCTCGATGCCGATGACCTTCTCCTGGCCCAGCTGATCGAAGTCGGGCTCGGACGTGTAGAGGGTTGGCTCGCCGTAGGCCGAGTCGACGGCCGGGGTCATCATCCCAGGGAAGGACCAGCCGCGGCCGGGCTCCACGGGGAAGTTGATCGGCATCCGCCAGACGTCGGCGGGCACGCCCGCGTCGCCGAGCAGGGTCCAGAAGGCCTTGCCGCTGCGGTTCGAGTCCCCGCCGGAGGAGGTCGGGAACTGGTACCCGCCGGGCAGGTCCACCGAGCCCGCGGTCGACTCGGTCACGGTCGCCGGGATCGGACCGTAGGTCGAGGTCGACCGGTGGATGAAGTCGTAGATCCCGTGGCCGCCAGGATTGCGTCCGGTGATGAAGTTCGACCAGGCGACCGGGCTCTGCGGCGGCGTCGAGGTCCCCAGGTCGCGCACGCCGTCCGCCTCCTCGATGAGGCGCCGGAAGTGCGGCATCCGGTCGGGGTAGCGCGCGACGACGTCACGCAGGATGTCCGGGTCCATCCCGTCGATCCCCAGGACCACGAGGCGCGGGTGCTGGGTCACGGGCAGACCCGCGCGGGCCTTGGCAGCGGCGCCGGCCGCCGGGCGCGTGACGGGCTCGGGGACGGCGGTCACCAGGAGCGCGGCGACCGTCGCGAGCGCGGGGTAGGTGGTCCAGCGCGGCAGCATCACGAGCTCACCTCCTGCTCCCCTGCGGGAGCGACCTCACGGCCGGGGATCTTGTCGGTGGCCAGCTTGCTGGACCCGCGGCGCTCGCCGAAGAGCGGCGCGCCCAGCATGTACTGCGGGACGTCGACCCCGAAGAGGTCCAGGGCCGTCGGGGCCATGTCCGCGAGGCTGGGCTGCTCCGTGTTGATCGAGCGGTTGCACCAGAAGACGCCGGGCACGAGGCGCGGGTCGACGCAGTGGTCGCCGGACCAGCTCTTGGTGTTGTCGCTGAAGACCTCCTCCGACACCGCGCCCGTGGCGCAGTCCCACGAGTGGCGGTAGCCGCGCTTGTAGCCGATCAGCAGCTCGGGGGCGAGGTCCGCGTAGGGGCCGTCGTGCACCTCCGAGGTCAGGAAGACCTCGTTCATGATGCCCTCCCCCGTCTTGGGGTCGACGAGCGCCTCGAGCTTGGCGCGCAGCTCCGCGCAGAGAGCCGGCGCGTCCTCCGGCTCGACGATGCCGTGGCGCTCGCGTCCCTTCTTGTTCAGGAAGATCCCGGTCAGGCCCAGGGTGAACGCGCGGGTGCGCTCCCAGTCGACCTTCTGGAACCAGTCGCCGGAGGTCGTCTCCCCGTCCTTGAGCACGAGGTAGCCCTCGTCGCGCAGCCACGCGTTGAGGTTGACGCCGCGGCGGAAGTTGCAGAAGCCGTGGTCGCTGATGACCATGAAGACGGTGTCGGGATCGTTGCCGACCTTCGCCTGGATCTCCGGCAGGAAGGCGTCCATCTTCGCGTACAGGTCCGGGATCACGTCCTTGTAGCGCTCGACCTCCTTGCCCTCGTTCGCCGGGTGGTCCGGATCGAGCGTCCGGTAGAACATGTGGCTGATCCGATCGGTCGTGTCGAAGACGCAGGTGACGAGCCCCTTCTTGGTCTTGTCCAGCGCGTCCCAGAGCTGCTGCTTGCGCTCCTCGAAGATCAGCCACGACTGGTCGAGGAAGGCCTGCTCGTCGATGACGCGCTCGTTGAGCGCCCAGGTGTCCTCGGCGAGGCCGAGCGTCGCGTACTTGCCGATCATCTTCGACAGGTAGATCGAGTACACGAAGGGCTCCGAGATCGGCATGGCCGGCTTCTCGGGGTCGATGTTGATCGGCGTGACGTAGATCCCGATCTCCTCGTCGTCCCAGGCCTGCACGCGGAGGCGCGCGATGCCCTGGACGCCCCCGTCGAAGGGGACCGTCATCCAGGGGGTGTACTCCTGGAAGCCGACCTCGACCGTGTCCTTCCCCACGGTGATCGTGGCGCGCCGCGTCGCGGGATCCAGCTCCACCGTGAAGGGGCTCTTCATCGCGTGGCCGTCCTTCCCGGCGGGCCCCTTCAGGTTGGACTCCACCCGGTTGCCGCGCAGGACGATGCGGAACTGCTGCCCGCCGATGTGCTCCCCACTCCGCTCGCGCGTCGAGTAGTAGCTGAACGAGCCCTGGGTCCCCTGCAGGTCCGGGACGCACATGCCCGCCAGCAGCGTGCCGTTCTTGAACTTCTGCGGCGGGAACGTGATCGGGACGCGCAGGATGCTCGACCACACGTGGTTCTGGCCGAGCAGCTTCCAGAAGGGCTGGCTGCGCTGGAGGATCTTGTAGACCGCGCGCGAGCCGAAGGGGACCTTGGCGAAGCCCAGGTTCAGGTGGCGCGGGACCGTGCGCGTGTCGGTCGACGACAGGACCGGCATGTAGCTGCATGGATCCCGCGTGAGGAAGTCGTAGATGTTGTGCCGCGAGGCGTCGACGCCCGTCGCGAAGGTCGACCAGGCGACCGGCGAGATGCTCGGCATCGCGGTCGCCAGCGGGTGGAAGCAGCCCTGCTCGGCCAGCTTCTTGAAGTTGGGCATCCGCCCCTCGTCCATGTACTTCTGGGCGAGGCCCGGGTCGAAGCCGTCGAGGCCCACGATGACGAGGCGCTTCACCTTGGCCTCACCGCGTCCCCGGAAGGTCGCGAGCTTGATGACGGCCTTGATGGGCCAGATGAGGATGATCCCGAACGCCAGGGCGAAGGTGCCCAGCAGCACGAGCAGGGAGCCGGCCGCGGCGAAGCCCGCACCGGGCCCGATGTAGGCCAGGGCAGGCGCCTGCAGCAGGCACACGGCCAGAGCGGCCGCGAGGACGTGTCGGGGGGAGCTCATCGGGGGGACCGCTCGAGAACGCGGTCGCGTCCTTGTTCCATCGGCCGGTCCGGGGGTGCGCTGGAGCGGTTCCAGGACCCTCTTGGCCGGTGGCGAACCTACGGAGGCCGCGCGTCCGTGGTGGCTCCTGTTGAGCGGGAATCCACGACCGCGCAGTTGCGCGACAGGGGATGCTGCCATTACGGCATCAAGGACCGCCAATATGACGCCGGGACTACCAATGATTACCCCGCCGCGCCATTGGCATAGTGCCCACAAGTGACTGCAATCAATGCACTTATGCCACCTTCGGGCACTTGGAGGTCCCATGGCAAGGCCCTTGCTCATGGAGGAACAGCGGCGCCAGGCGCCCCAGGAGACACACCCATGATGCGACCCCACACCCAGAGCCCCCTCTCACTCGGCCTCGACCTCCTCCGCGCCACCGAGTTCGGCCTCGGCGGAGCAGCCCCCCACCAGCCCCAGGGCCCGAGGGTCACGGGCAGGGTCGGGGCCGACGCGATCGAGGTGCGTGCCGAGGTCCCTGGCCATGGCCCCGGCGACCTCGAGCTCACCCTGGAGGGCACCACCCTCCACCTGACCCTGCTCGGGGAGCCCCACGCGGACACCGGCGAGCGTGAGAAGCTCCACGAGGGCACCCTGCGCCTCCCCTACCGGGTCGACGCGGACTCGGTGGAGGCCACCTTCCGGCACGGCCTCCTGGAGGTGGTCCTCCACCGCCTGCGCCCCGAGCGCCGCGCGATCCCCGTGCAGTCCGCGGAGTGAGGCGCGTGGTGGAGGAGCGGCGAGCCGTCGCCCCTCCACGACCGAGCCGCCCCCGGTCCTCGATGAGGGCCGGGGGCGGCTTCGTCGAGGCCCGAGTCGCGGGCCCCTTCGATCGAAGGAGTGGCTGTCGGGCTCAGGCCCCGATGAGGCCCTTCTCCTGGAGCCAGCCCAGGATCCGGTTGGCGGACTCCTCGATGGACTCCTCGCCGGT
>WTJQ01000341.1 GCA_011524785.1 Planctomycetota bacterium
GCAGGACCCCCACGGCCCCGCCCTCGAACAGGACGGAGTCGAGAATGCTCTTACCGGCGGTTAGATCGAGCATGCCGCACCAGCCTCCATCCACCTGCCGAACACCCCCCCAGACATGGGCGGGGGAGGTGAACGCGACGGCATCCCCTCGGTGCTCCACCCGCTGTGCAAGGAGCGCGCTCACGACGGGGTCCGTGATCTCGGCCATGAAGGCCCCAAGGAGCTCTCCCTGGTTGTCGAGTCGCGCCTGGACGAGGCCAGGGTTGGCGTCAGTGAAGTAGGCGCCGGCGAGGAGGATGTCCGAGCCCAAGGCCTGGCCCGTGGAGGTGGCGATCAGATACTCGTTGGGGCTGATTCCCACGGGCTGGAGGCGAATCGCTCCGGGTAGCCCGGTGGCGACGGCCTGGCCGCCTCCGCCTCCGCCACAGGCCGAGAGGAGAGCAAGGAGGGAGAGCGATGCGATCGCGTGCTTCGAAGTCATGGAGAGAGGATGAGGGTTCGCCGCGAGTTCCGAGACCAGCAGGGACGGCCCCTGCCAGCTCGGATGAGGAGAATGAGGATTCTCGCCCATCGATCCTCGCGAAGCCAAGGGTCCAGGCGGGTTGCCGCTCGCTCTAGGATCCGGTCATGAACCCGCTCTGGGAGGTTCTCCTGCGCGCTGCTCGGGAGCACGGGCCGCGCGCGGCCATTGCCGCGTCGCAAGCTGGGCACTGCGCCTGGAGCGTGCTTCCCAAGCGGATCGAGGGGCTCGCGGGGAGGCTCACGAGAGCAGGGCTGAGGGAGACGGACCGCGTGGCGCTCCTCGCGGACAACGGCCCCGAGGCCCTCCAAGCAGCGTTCGCAGCGGTTCGCTGTGGAGCGATCCTGGTCCCCCTCGATCCACGTCTCGCCCTCCGGGAGCACGAGCTGATCCTCGAGCGCGCGGGCTGCAGGCTCGTGATGGCCGACTCCCGCCACGCAGTGCGCTCGGCCGAGCTCGAGCGAGAGGTGGTGCTCCTCGTTCCAGAAGGAGCAGAGGATGGCCAAGCCCAGTGCCCGCCACTGCGCGGCGTGGAGCCATCCAGCCCGGCCCAGCTCTACTTCACGAGTGGCACGACAGGTCGCCCCAAGGGCGTCATCCTGACCCATGGCAACCTGCATGCTCATGCCCTGGCCGCTGTGGAGGCCCTGGAGCTGACGGAGGACGATACCTGGGGCCACTTCGCGCCCATGTTCCACCTGGCCGATGCCTGGGCGACCTTCGCCATCACCGCCGTGGGCGGGACGCACGCGTTCCTCGCCCGGTTCGGCGCGCAGGAGTTCCTCGAGACCTGTGCTCGGGACGGGGTCACGCTCACGAACCTGGTCCCGACGATGCTCCAGCGGGTGCTTGCTGCGATCGAGGATGGAGCCCCCGCGCCCCCGGACCTGCGCCTCTGCCTCTCCGGTGGGGCCCCGATCGCGCCCGCGGTGGTCGAGCGAGTGCTGGTCGCACTGGGGTGCAGCTACCGGCAGACCTACGGGCTGACCGAGACCTCCCCCTACCTGACCCTCTCGGGCCTGACCGCGGAGGAGGCTGAGCTCCCCCTCCCGGCGCAGGCGCAGCGCCTGGCGCGCACGGGTTCGCCCTTCCCCACGGTCGAGCTGCGGGTCGTTGATCCCAGCGGAGAGCCCGTGCCCTCGGACGACGCCACGGTCGGGGAGATCATCGTTCGCGGTCCCACCGTGAGTCCGGGCTACTGGCAGGACGACCAGGCCACGGCCGCCGCCCATCGAGGCGGGTGGTTCCACACGGGTGACTTGGCCACCCTCGATGCCAGCGGCTCCGTTCGAATCGTTGACCGCCTCAAGGACATGATCCTGTCCGGCGGTGAGACCGTCTACTCGATCGAGGTGGAGGCCGCCCTCCTGGCGCACCCGGCGGTGCTGGAGTGCGCGGTTTTCGCCCTCCCCCACCAGGACCTCGGCGAGACGGTCGCTGCCGCCGTGGTCCTGAGGGCGGGCCGTGGGGCGACCCACGAGGAGCTGGTCCAGCACTGCCGCGCGCGGATCGCCGGGTTCAAGGTGCCTCGACGACTGTGGCTGCTGGAGGCGCTCCCCAGGACGGGGAGCGGGAAGATCCTCAAGCGAGAGCTGCGAGAGCGAGCCCGCAGGGGCCAGCTCGACCCAGGCCGCTGCGGTGAGGACCCGGGCACCGGATAGCCCCCTGCACGGAGGACTCACGCGGTCCGAGGCCGGCTAGCTCTTCCGCTCAGGACGCTGCCAGGCGTCCATGCGCTCCCGGATGGTGGCCACCAGGTCGG
>WTJQ01000069.1 GCA_011524785.1 Planctomycetota bacterium
CATGTTGAGCATCCGGCGTGTCTGGGAATGGGACATCGCCGCGGGCAGCCTGATGGAGAAGGTCGCCCACGCGAAGACCTTCGGCCTCACCGTCGAGGGCATGCAGCTGGACGTGGAGAAGCTCGTCGAGTGGAAGACCTCGATCGTCGGTCGCCTGACCGGTGGCGTCGGCGGCCTGCTCAAGAACCACGGCTGCACCGTGCTCATGGGCGCGGCCCGCATCGTCGACCGCAACACCGTCGAGGTGACCTCGAGCGAGGGCAAGCAGAGCGTCAGCTGCGACGACATCGTCGTCGCGACGGGCTCCATCCCGATCGAGATCCCCGGCTTCGCCTTCGACGAGGACGCGGTCTGGTCGTCGACCGGCGCGCTCGCACCGAAGGAGATCCCCGGGCACCTCGTCGTGATCGGGGGCGGCTACATCGGCCTCGAGCTCGGGATGATGTACCGCCACCTGGGCTCGCAGGTGACCGTGCTGGAGGCGACCGCCGGCGCCCTGCCGGGGCAGGACCGGGACTGCGTCAAGGTCATCGAGCGCTCGCTCAAGAAGCAGAAGATCAAGCTGATGACCGAGACCTTCGCCAAGGAGTACCGGCGCGAGGGGGACGGCCTGGTCGTCACCGTCGAGCGCGGCGGGAAGCGCGAGGAGGTCGCCTGTGACCAGGTCCTCAGCACGGTGGGCCGCCGGCCCTACAGCGAGGGCCTCGGCCTCGAGAACCTCGGCCTCTCCACGACCGACCGCGGCTTCCTCGCGGTCGACAAGCAGATGCGGACGGCCGTGCCGAACGTGTATGCGATCGGCGACATCGCCGGCCAGCCCATGCTGGCCCACAAGGGCAGCAAGGAGGGCCTCGTGGCGGCCGCGGTCATCGCGGGCCAGGCCGAGGAGTACGACGCGCGCTGCGTCCCCGCGGTGATCTTCACCGCCCCGGAGATGGCCTCGGTCGGCATGACCGAGGACCAGGCGCGCGAGGCCGGGTACGAGCCGGTGACGGGCTCCTTCCCGTTCGCCGCCTCCGGGCGCGCCATGACGCTGCAGGAGACCGACGGCTTCGCCAAGATCGTCGCCGACAAGGAGACCGACCTCGTCCTCGGGCTCCACATGGTCGGCCCGGAGGTGACCGAGCTCGTCGCCGAGGGCGCGCTCGCCATCGAGCTCGGGGCGACCACCGAGGACCTGGCGCGCACGATCCACGCGCACCCCACCCTGCCCGAGGCCGTCATGGAGGCCGCGGAGGCCGTCCACAAGATGGCCGTCCACATCTTCCAGCGCTGAGCCTTGTTCTCCGACGACCCCAACCTGCCCGTCCTCGAGGTCATGCGCCTGGGGCGCAAGGGCTACGAGGAGACCCACGCCCTCCAGCAGGAGCTCGTGGAGAGGCGGCTGGCCGGGGAGATCACGGACACGCTGATCCTCGTCGAGCACGACCCGGTGGTGACCATCGGGCGAGGTGCCGACCGAGCCGCGGCCGAGGCCGCGGGCCTGCCGATCCACGAGGTGGAGCGGGGGGGCGAGGCGACCTACCACGGCCCTGGCCAGGTGGTGGCCTACCCGATCCTCGCCCTCCCCGAGGACCGCCGCGACCTGCACCGCTACATGCGCGACCTGGAGGAGGTCGTCATCCGCGTCCTGGGCGAGCTCGACATCGTCGGCCGCCGGGAGGAGGGCAAGACCGGCGTGTGGATCGGGGACCGCAAGGTCGCCTCGATCGGCGTCGCCGTCCGGCGCTGGGTCACCTGGCACGGGCTGGCCCTGAACGTCCACACCGACCTCGAGGCCTTCCAGCCCTTCCGCCCCTGCGGCCTCGATCCCGGGGTGATGACGCGCCTCGCCGACCACGTCGTCCTCCCGCCGGCCTCGATCCTCTTCGAGGTCCTGCTGGTGAAGCACGTGCTGGAGGTCTTCGGCCTGCGCCTCCCGGACCCCCCTGCCCCTCCGGCCGCGGCCGGCCCGGCGGAGCTCGGTCCCGACGGGTTCCCGGTGCTGCCGATCCTGGGGGACGGGCCCGCGGGGCCTGGCCCTGGTGGGGCCTGAGCCACCCGCTGCACCTCGGCAGAAGACTGCCCCGGGCTCTGGACGGTGGCGCTCGGCGTGGTGTGGTGCCGCCACCTGCACCTCGTCCCAGGCGTCCCGGGCACCCGCGCGGGTCCCTGTCTCGATCCTGGACGTCTCGGATCGAGACGAGGCTGCACCCCGGGAGGTCAGGTGGTCGATCCATGAGGGCGTGACGCCCCCGGACCGGGCGCCGCCCCCCCGCCATGAGGACCCCCGAGGACGCT
>WTJQ01000350.1 GCA_011524785.1 Planctomycetota bacterium
GCCCGGTCGAAGCCCGCGGTGTCGCCCTTCTCCACGGCCTGGACCTCGTCCCAGGCGTAGGGGTGGCAGCGGATGGCGCCCTGGCCGAAGACGATCAGCGTCCTGGTCAGGATGTTGGCTCCCTCGACGGTGACGCTGATGGGGGTCGCCATGTAGGCGTGGGCCATCGGGTTCCGCGGGCCCATGGAGATGGCCTTGCCGCCGAGGATGTCCATGGCGTCCGTGAGGGCCTCCCGGGCCATCTCGGTGAAGTTGTACTTCGCCATGGCGGTGACCACGGCCGGCTTGGCGCCGCCGTCGAGGCCGCCGCAGGTGGTGCGCCGCGCCGCCTCCAGGATGTAGGTCTTGCCGGCGATGCGGGCGAGCCCCTCCTCGATGCCCTCGAACTTGCCGATGGCGAGCCCGAACTGCTTGCGCACCGCCGCGTAGGCGCCGGCGACGCGGGTCATCATCTTGACCGTGGCCGTGCTGGACGCGGGGAGGGAGATGCCGCGGCCGGCGGCCAGGCACTCCATGAGCATCCGCCAGCCCTGGCCGATGCCCTCGGCGCCGCCGATGACGACCTCGTTGAGCTTGACCTCCACGTCGTGCCCCTCGGTCGGGCAGTTGTAGAAGGGGACGCCGAGCGGGTCGTGGCGCTTGCCGAGCACCACCCCCTGGGTGTCGGACGGGATGAGGGCGCAGGTGATGCCCACGTCCTCGCCCTTGCCGAGGTGGTTCTCGGGGTCCTTCAGGCGGAAGGCGAGGCCGAGCACGGTGGAGATGGCGGCGAGGGTGATGTAGCGCTTGCGCCAGTTGAGGCGCACCCAGAGCTCACCGTCCCGCTCGAAGACCTCGCCGTAGGAGGACATGGCGCCGGCGTCGGAGCCCGCGTTGGGCTCGGTCAGCGCGAAGCAGGGCATGTCGATCCCCTTCGCGAGGCGGGGGAGGTAGTGGTCCTTCTGCTCCTGCGTGCCGTAGTGGGTGAGGAGCTCCGCCGGCCCGAGGGAGTTCGGGACCATGACGGTGATGCCCAGGGGGCCGGACCGCGAGGAGAGCTTCGACACCACGGCGCTGTTCATGGAGGCCGAGAAGCCCATGCCGCCGTACTCCTTCGGGATGATCAGGCCGAAGAAGCCCTCGTCCTTCAGGTACTGCCAGACGGGCTCGGACAGGTCGCGGGACTGGAACACCTCCCAGTCGTCCGTCATCCGGCAGACCTCCTCGCAGGGCCCGTCCAGGAAGGCGCGCTCCTCCTCGGTCAGGTCGGGGTAGGGCTCGCCGAGGAGCTTCTTCCAGTCGGGGTCCCCGCTGAAGAGCTCCCCGTCGATCCACACGGTGCCCGCCGTGAGTGCCGTCCGCTCCGTCTCCGAGATGACGGGGAGGAACTTGAGGGCCTTCATGATCGCCATGATCGGCCCGGAGACCAGGACGCGACGGAGGGCCGGGACGTTGAGCACCGTCATCACCGCCGCGTACGCCAGCAGCCACGGCCAGCTCAGCAGGCCGACGACGAGGACCGCGCCGGCGGCCGTCCACGCCCCCAGGGGCGCCGCGACGAAGCCGAGCGTCAGGGCGGTGACGAGGACGCCGAGCAGGAGCCAGCCGGCGCCCACGGTGCTGAGGAATCCGGTCAGGGCGAGGGGTGCGGTCATCATGGCGGCGGTGTCGGTGGCGAGCTGCGGTGCTGACGGCTCGGGGAGCCGTCAGTGGTTCAGTCGTGGTCCTGCTCGGGGCGGAGCGCGGCGAAGGCGCCCAGGCAGGCGGCCTGGATCGTGTCCTCGATGAGGGCCTCGCGGTCGAGGCGCACGTCGATGCGCTGGGCGACCAGGAGGGACACGAGGCCGTGGAGCGTCGACCAGACGGTGACGCCGCGCCGCGCCGCCTCCCGGGTGGGGAGGGCGGTCAGCTCGGCGAAGACCTCGAGGCTCCGCCGGGCGCGCCGGTACGCGTCCACCGGGTAGCGCTCCATCTGCTCGGCCCGGAGCATGAACATGATCTCGTAGTACTCCGGCCGCTCGAGGCCGAAGTCGACGTAGGCGCGGGCCACCGAGTGCAGGGCGCTGATGGGGTCCGCTTCGGCCCTGGAGACCTCGAACACGCGGCGGTTGAGCTCGGTGAATCCCTCGTCGATCAGGGCGTAGATCAGGGAGTCCTTGCTCTTGAAGTGCAGGTAGATGCTCGTAGCGGTGCAGCCGACGGCCGAGGCGATCCGTCGCGTGGACAGCGCCGCGTACCCCTCCGTCTCGAGGAGGCGGCGGGCCTCCGTGAGGATCGCCTCCTGGAGCGGGGTCTCGGGGT
>WTJQ01000219.1 GCA_011524785.1 Planctomycetota bacterium
GCAGAGACCTCCTCCCTCTGAGCCCCCCGAACCAAGGACCGCCCCCCATGCCCGAAGCCAACGAGCAGAACCAGGCCGAGCAGGCCGCCGCCCTGAACCAGAGCACCGAGAGCGCGACCTCCTCCGGAGAGCAGGCCGCGAGCTCGGCCGCCGATGGAGCCTCCGCCCAGGACCTCCTCGCGGACCTCGACCTGGCGAACCTCGACCTCTCCGTGGAGTCCGTCGAGGAGCGCATCAGCCCCAGCGAGACGAACGTCTTCGACAAGTAGCCGCGCGGGACGGTGCGTCGCAGGCCTTCTCGCGCCGCGGCACCCGAACGCCCGGCGAGCCGTTCCCTCCGGAGCGTCGGCGCTGCACCATGGGGGCATGCGTCGGCTCCGCGTGCTGTCCCTCGTCGCCGTGGCCGGCCTCGGCCTCGGACTCGAGTCCGCTCCGGGCGTCGCGTCCAGCGCGAGTGCTCGCTCCCACGTCCCGGACGCCCTCGGCACTGGGATCACGAACCAGGACGAGGCGGGGGACGACGAGGCCGAGACGAAGGACCCCCACGCGAGCTGGGCCGCGCGGCTCATCGACGACGGCAGGCCGAAGCTGCTCGAGGACCTGACGGGCCTCGCCTGCGCGGAGTGCCACCAGGGAGTCACGGAGGAGTGGCGCCGCAGCACCCACGCCCTCGCCTGGGTGGATCCCCACTACCAGAAGGAGCTGCGCAAGATCCGCCGCAAGAAGGGGTGCACCGGCTGCCACGCACCGGAGCCGCTCGCCGGCCGCCCCGCGAAGGGCAGCCCCAGGACCCGGAAGGACGACCCCCACCTCGGGGTGACCTGCACGACCTGCCACCTGGGCGCCGACGGCGAGACGATCCTGGGCCCGGCCGGGCACGCGACCGAGGCCCACCCCACCGAGGCGCATCCGCTCTTCGACCCGGACCAGGGCAGCGCCCTCTGCATCTCCTGCCACGACGTGACCATCGGGCCGGTCATCGGGGTCGCCAAGGACTGGCTGCGCTCCGAGGAGGCCGACGGCGGGGACTCCTGCGTGGACTGTCACATGCCGCGCGTCCGGCGTCCCTGGGCCGAGGACCCCGAGAGCGGGGAGCCGGGAGCGGTCCGGCGCGGCCGGAGCCACCGCATCGCCGGACCGCGGGACCCCGAGTTCCTGCGGGGCGCGTTCTACCTCGAGGCCGCGTTCGCAGAGGGCGAGGTGGTCGTCGGCATCCAGAACCTCACCGGTCACCGCGTGCCTGGCCTGGTGGGCAGGGAGCTGACCCTCGAGGTCCGGGGCTACGACGCCTCCGGGGACGAGGTCGCCCGCGCGGAGCGCACCTTCGACCACCGCTCCTACCTCCCCCTCGACCGCGAGGCCGAGCTGCGGCTGGAGGGCCGGGACATCACGCGCCTCGAGGTCACGGGGACGCACCGGGCGCCGGGCATCCCCAAGGGCGTCCCGTTCCTCGAGCGCACCTACGAGCGCGACTGAGCGACGGGAGGGGCTGTCCCACCCATCCTGGCAAGCACGCTCCGCGCAGGGCGGACCTGGCCATGGGTGCCGCTGCCCCTGGAAGTCGCGGCTGCTCCTGCGTCGTCTCGGAGACCACGCGCGCTGAGAGGCACGGGTCCAAGGTCCAGGGACCGGACCCGCAAGGGGCTGGCGTCGCGAGAGCCTCGCCCCGCACCGCAGCGAGGGGGCACTGCAGCGAGGGGGCACTGCAGCGAGGGGGCACTGCACCGAGCGACGGCTGCACCGGGGGGATCACTGCGCGGGGCGAGGCCTGCGCGGTGCGAATTCCGCGTCGGACGAGCCTGGCGCCTAGTGAGTTCAAGGCAGGGCGAGCGCAGATCGAACGTCCTCGACGGGCCCGCAGCTACAGCCCAGCCGGCTGATCAAGAAAGGGCGCCCTCTCCAGCCAAAGCCGAAGAGGGCGCTGCTTCCCGCCCGTCCCTCCGCGATCCCCCGCGTCAGGACGAGCTCCATCTTCCTTCTTGATTTCCTGTGACACCCGGAGGCCCGGCTGCGGCCGGGGCCCGTGAAGGCCGTCGCAGATGAGTACGACGCTCAGCGTCAGGCACTACCCACGACGTTCGTAAAAGCGATGACTGGGCGGTCCCAACTGCTCGGTCCGATACAGTTCGCCCGCCATTGGGACTCCCCAGCGCTGGGTCGGAAGGGCAGGAGCCTCTTCGGGGAAACGCCGCACCTCGCGGGACGAGGTGCCCGACGCGCATTCGACCGCTCGGTCAGAGACGCGGGTCGTGGTCTCCTGGGTCC
>WTJQ01000299.1 GCA_011524785.1 Planctomycetota bacterium
AGCTCGAGGCCGGCCCGACTGCGTGGGTCGAGGCGGCCCTCGCGGGCGAGCGCGGGTACGTGGGGGTGCAGTGCGGGATCATGGATCCCCACGCGGTCGGGCGCGCGCGGCCCGGACACCTGCTCTGGCTCGACTGCAAGGACGGCTCCTGGGAGCACGTGCCCCTGGATCCCGAGCGCGCGGCGTACCTCGTCTTCGACACGGGCGTGCAGCGCGAGCTGGCGAAGGGGGAGTTCAACCTGCGCGTCGCGCAGTGCGCCCAGGCGTTCCAGGTGCTCGCACCGCACCAAGCCGGCACCCCGACCTGCCTGCGCGACATCGAGGAGACGACCCTCGCGCGCGAGGGTGCACGCCTGGACCCCACCGTGCGCGCTCGTGCCACCCACGCGATCCAGGAGGTCCAGCGGACCTTTCGAGCCAGGCGTCACCTCGAGGCCGGCGAGCTGCGGGCCGCGGGCCAACTGATGTTCGAGGCGCATCGGTCGCTGCGCGACCTCTACGAGGTCTCGGTGCCCGAGCTCGATCACCTGGTGGCGCTGCTGGAGGGCGAGCCCGGATGTCTGGGCGCCCGTCTCACGGGGGCGGGCTTCGGGGGCTGCGTCGTGGCCCTCGTCGAGCCCGCCTGCATCGACGCCCTCGGCCCGCGGGTCGCGGACGGCTTCGAGGCGCGCTTCGGTCGGCGTCCGCCTTGGGAGGCCTTCGCCGGGGACGCCGGTCCGCGCGAGCTCACGAGCGCCTGAGCCGGGCCCGCTCTCCGAACGGGCCCGGCCAGGTGGCGTCTCGAGTGGAGGCCGCGGCCTCAGCGCCCGGCAGGCACGCCTTCGGGGCCGTACTGGGCGCGTCGCGAGGCCTCGAGCAGGACGGCGCCGGGCTCGGTCTCGACGACCTCGCTGCTGAACGGACTCTCCAGGAGGTCCACCGCCGCGGCGGGCCGTCCCCCGAAGAGGTAGTTGCCCGCCAGCAGGAGCCGCGCGTCGGCGTCGAGGAAGTGGTCCTCGAGGTAGCGCTCGAGCAGGGCGATGTGCCGGTCGAAGTCGGTGGCGTCGCCGTAGAAGGCTCGCTTGTCGACCGCGTGGAGGGCGAGGCTCGGATCGAGCTCCAGCGCCTTGCGCAGCTCGGCCGCCGCCCAGCGGTAGTCGCCGATGGCGAACAGCGCGTCGGACAGGACGAGCCGCAGGATGCCCAGCTCGGGGGCGAACTCCACGGCGCGCGAGTAGGCGCGGGCCGCGTCGCCGAAGCGTCCCTCCCGGAAGGCCGCGTCGCCGACCGACAGGTAGTGGTTCGCGGCGCGGTTGAGCTCCGCCTGCTGCGCGGGATCGGGCGCCTGCGGCGCCTGGACCACGGCCTCGCCCACGGGGACCTCGACCAGCACCGGCTGCTCGGCCGGGACCACCACGATCTCGGGCTCCTGCTCGACCACGATGGTCACGGGAGGGGCGTACGAGTAGGAGACGAAGGGGCCCCACCAGTAGCGGTTGCAGGACCACCAGGGCCAGTAGCCCGCACCGCCGCAGGACCACCACGAGTGCCACCACCAGGAGGAGCCGTAGAAGGGCGCGTTCCACCAGCACCACGGGTTGTACCCCCAGCTGCCCCAGGTCCCCCAGAAGCCGAAGCTGAAGCCGCCTCCGCACCAGTCGTCCCGGCCGTCGTCGTACCCGTCGCCATAGCCATCGCCGTAGCCGTCCCCGTACCCGTCGTCGTAGCCCGGATCGGAGCCGTCGCCCGTGCCGGCGCCGGCGCCCGGAGCGGTGCCGTCCGTGGCTAGGTCGGGACGCTCGGAGGCGCCGAGGCTGCCAGGGCCGCCAGCGGCTCCACTCGCGCCGTCGAACTTGCTCAGGTAGTCGTTGCGGGCAGCGACCACGCGTGCCTTGGTGCGAGCGTCCGTTGCGCGCTCGGTGCGCAGGGTCCTTCCCTCACGGGCAGAGGCTGCGCGCTCGTTGCGCTGGGTCCGGTCCTCACGGGCCGTGGAGGCGCGCTCCCCGCGCCGTGCCGCGAGCACGCGCTCGGTCAGGGGCGACAGCGTCGAGGCGGACTCCCCCGCATCGACCCGTGCCGAGGCCGCGCGGTAGCGCGCGAGGATGTCGCTGCGCGAGGCGGTGCGATTGGCGATGGCCGAGCCCTCCGAGCGGAGCGGCGTGCTCGCCGGCCTGGTGGCAGGCGCAGTGCCTGCAGCCGTCCAGCGTGAGCGGACCGCGGGGGAGGGGCCCGACCCGGCCGGCGTGGAGCCCGGGCGCCAGCTCGTCCCTCCGGAGGTGC
>WTJQ01000158.1 GCA_011524785.1 Planctomycetota bacterium
CCGTGGTCTCCACGTTCACCTGGAACATGTGCACGGTGTCCCCGAGCACGGCCGTGGTCACGTCGATCGCACGATCAAAGCGCACCGTAAAGGGAGCTGAAGTCGACCAGCCATCGAGGGCATTGATGGCGACGAGCGGATCTGACTGGTCGAGCTCGTCGTCTACGGGCAAGTTGAGGGTCCCGTCCTCCGAGTCCACGAACAGCAGGTCGTTGGGGATCGGGACGTCCGCCTCACCGATGCTGAAGACGGCAACGGTGGGCAGGTCGGCCGGATCGGTGTCGAAGCCGTCCGCGCAGCCGGTAGCGAGGATCCCCAGCAGGAGGATCGGGAGGCGGTGTCTCATGGCTGGCCCGACCAGCGATTCAGGAGCGCTTGGCGAGCTCCATGTCGCGCAGCTCGCGGCGCAGCACCTTGAGGACGCTGCTCTTGGGGAGCTCGGCGAGGAACTCGATCTCGCGCGGGATCTTGTAGGCCGCGAGGTTCTCGCGGCAGTAGGCCTCGACCTGCTCGGCGGTGAGGCTCGAGCCGGGCTGGCGCACGATGAAGGACTTCACCGTCTCGCCACGCTTCTCGTCCGGGACGCCGATGGTCGCCGCCTCGAGGACCTCGTCGTGCGCCATGAGCACGCCGTCCACCTCGTCGGGGAAGACCTTGAGGCCGGAGCAGTTGATCATGTCCTTCTTCCGCCCGACGATCCGGAAGTAGCCCTCGTCGTCGACCGTGGCGAGGTCGCCCGTGTGCATCCAGCCGTCCTTGATGGCGTTGTCGGTCTCCTCGGGGCGGTTCCAGTAGCCCTTCATGACCTGGGGGCCGCGGATGATCAGCTCGCCCTCCTCGCCGGGGGCGACCTCGGTCGTGCCGGTGTCGATGTCGACGACCTTCGCGTCGGTGTCCGCTACGGGGACCCCGACGCTGCCGATCTTGCGCTTGCCGTTGAGCGGGTTCACCGTGGCGACGGGCGAGGTCTCGCTCATCCCGAAGCCCTCGACGATCTTCGAGCCGGTCAGCTGCTCGAACTTCTGCATCACGTCGTCCGGCAGGGGCGCCGAGCCCGAGAAGCAGTACCGCACGCTCGAGACGTCGTGCTTGGCGATGTCGGGGAAGTTGTTGAGCCCGTTGAAGAGCGCCGGAACGCCCGGGAACAGCGTGATGCGGTGCTTGGACACCGCCTTGACCACGGAGGGGAGGTCCCGCGGGTTCGGGAGGAGCACCATGCAGGCGCCGGCCCACAGGCCCCAGCCCATGCAGACGCTCATGCCGAAGACGTGGAACAGGGGCAGCGCCGTGAGCAGCACCTCCTCCCCGTACTTCACGTCCGGGAACCAGGCATCGATCTGCTGCACGTTCACGGAGAGGTTCCGCTGCGTGAGCATGGCCCCCTTGCTCGGGCCGGTCGTGCCCCCCGTGTACTGCAGGGCGCCGACGGCCTCGAGGTCCATCTCGGCCATCGGGATGGAGGCCGGAGCGCTCGCCATCATCCCCTTCCAGGTGACCATGTCCTCGGTCGGCGTGACCTTGGCCCAGCGCTTGGGGTCCTGCTTCTTGAGCTTGAGCGGCGCGAGCAGGTTGAGCGGGAACTTGAGGTAGTCGGGGATCGACGCCACCACCCAGCGCTTGGGGTTCAGCTCGGAGCGGCGATCGCGGATCAGCTCGTCCCAGATGAAGTCGGCCGTGATGGCGACGTCGCAGCCGGAGTCCTTCCACTGGTGCTCGATCTCGCGGAAGGTGTAGAGCGGGTTGGTCATCACGACCGTCGCGCCCAGGTGCATCGCCGCCAGGTAGGCGATCGCGCCCTGCGGGATGTTGGGCAGCTGGATCGCCACGCGCGAGCCGGGGGTCACCCCGAGCTGGGCGAGGCCGGCGGCGCAGCGGTCGACCTCGCGACCCAGCTGGCCGTAGGTCAGCTTGCAGTTGAGGAAGACCAGGGCCGGGCGGTCGGGGAACTTCTCGACCGTGCGCCGGAAGATCTGGGGGATCGTCAGCTCCTCGTACGCGATGGTCGAGGGGACGCCGGGGTCGTAGGACTGGTGCCAGATGCGGGGTTCCATGGAGCTTCGAGTCCCCCGGCGGTCGGACCTCCGGTCGCGGGGGGAGGCCCCAGCATAGGAAGGGTGAGCCCCTGGAACAGGTGGGCTCCCCCCTCACGGGAGCGCACAATCCGGGGGTGTACGGACAGATCCGCGCCTATGGACGGGCCATGGTGGGCTCGTGGTACCGCGTCGAGGCCCATGGGGAGCGCGTCCCGGAG
>WTJQ01000132.1 GCA_011524785.1 Planctomycetota bacterium
GAGAGGGTAGCGGGCCGGGTGGCCACGGATCAGCGGGGCTCGTCCTGGACGAGCCGGTGGACGGATCCCGCAGCGAGGGGCGGGAGCTCCTCAATCGTGCCGTTCGGCCAGTGGAGGCGAGCCCCCTCCAGGACCTCTGCCTCGCCCAGGCCCAGGTGGATGCGGGGGTCGTTGGCACTCGCGAAGCTCGCAGCGACCTGGGCGAGGCGGGTCGTGGCGCGACCGCCGACCTCCGCCTCGAGCCTGGCCCCGAGCGCGGGAGCTCCCGAGGGCAGGCGCAGGTCGAGGGTGACCCAGCGACCGCGGCCGCCGGCGACGTTCTCGAGGACGCGAAGCGGGCCGCCGTTCTCGGAGACCACCACGTCGAGGTCGCCATCCCCGTCGAGATCGCCGAACGCGGCGCCTCGGGCAACGGTCAGGGCTGCTTCCTCGAAGGGGCGGGCGAGCTCCTCGAAGCGCCCGCCCTCGAGCCCGCGGAAGACCTGGTCGGGCTCCGCGTAGGGAGCTCCGTCGTCGGCTCGCGGCGTGAAGTTGGCCACGCGGCCGTTGGCCACGTAGAGGTCGAGGATGCCGTCGTGGTCGAAGTCCTCGGCGCCCACGCCGAAGCCGGTGGAGCCCAGGGAGGCCCCCTCCATCCCCGTGTCCCGCGTGTCGTCGCGGAAGCGGCGTCCGCGCTTGCGATAGAAGGTGTTGGTCTCGTTGTGGACGTGCGTCACGAGCAGGTCGAGTGCGCGGTCGCCGTCGAGGTCCGCGAGGACCACGCCCATCCCGGCCTCCGACTTGCCCTCTCCGGAGAAGCCGCACGCGTGGACGAGCGAGGCCTCCTCGAAGCGCCCCTCGCCCTGGTTGACCCACAGGTGGTTCTGCATGCCGTCGTTGGCGACGTAGAGGTCGAGCAGGCCGTCGTCCGTCAGGTCGGCCCAGGCCACCCCGAGGGCCGTCCCGGGCAGGGCGCCGATGCCGCTGGACTGCGAGGCGTCGCGGAAGCGGCCGTCCCCCAGGTTCTCCCAGAGGGTGTCGGGCGCCGGGATCTTGTAGTTCCCCGGCGCGCAGTAGTCGCGCACCCCCGAGGGCAGCGCGCACTCGAACTCGGCCTCCGGCGACCAGGTCATGTAGTTGCAGACGAAGAGGTCCAGGTCTCCATCGCCGTCGTGGTCGAGGAACGCGGCGCTCGTGGACCAGACGTCGTCGCGCAGGCCCGCGGCCTCGGTCCCATCGTGGAACCTGCCCGCGCCGTCGTTCACCCACAGCACGTTCTGCCCGACGTTGGTCACGAAGAGGTCCAGATCGCCGTCGCCGTCCGCATCGCCCACGGTCGCGCCCATGCCGAAGCGGTGCTCGTCGATCCCCGCGGCCTCCGTTCCGTCCGTGAAGGTGCCGTCGCCCCGGTTGAGCCAGAGCTGGTCCCCGCCGAGGTCGGCGCTCGGATCGCGCAGGTCGGCCCCCTGCACGAAGAACAGGTCCAGGTCCTCGTCCCCGTCCGCGTCGAACAGGGCGACGCCGCTGCCCGTGATCTCGGGGATCCAGTAGCTGCGGCTCGCGCCGAAGCGGTGCACGGAGGTCACGCCGGACGCCTCGGTGGCGTCCCGGAACCAGGCCCCTGCGTCTTGAGGATCCCCGCAGCCAGCGAGGAGGAGCCAGGGGAGCAGCGCCGCCCAGGCCCTCACGTCACAGCCCCTGGTCGGCGATCAGCTGGCGCATGGCCTCCACGCGCCGGTCGTTGGGGACGAGGGCCTCGACCTCCTCGAGCAGGCGGCGTGCGCCCAGGGAGTCCCGACGATCCACGAGGATGGGAAGAGCCTGGACCCGCACCTCGACCCAATCGGGGTGGAGGTCGGCGCCCTGCCCCAGCGTCAGGAAGGCACCCTCGCGATCCCCGCGCAGGAACTGCAGCCGGGCCACGGCGAGGTAGGTCTCCTGGTTGTCCGTGCCCAGCGCGATCGCCTGCTGGTAGTCGGTGATCGCGCGCTCGCCCTCGTTCATGAGGGTGTGCACCTTCGCCCGCACCTCGTGCATCTCGGCCAGGTGACCCCCGTGCTCCACGGCGCGGTCCGCTGCCGCCAGAGCCAGGGTGAGGCGTTCGCCGCTCGTTTGCCCCGAGTCCGAGCGCGCCCGGATGAAGACGTCCATGTGCGTACTGGCCAGGTTGAACCAGGCCGCGTACAGCGTCGGATCCAGCTCCACGGCGCGGGTGAGGCTCACGATGGCCGCCTCGGACTGCTGCAGCTCGCGCTCGGCGCTGCCGAGGTTGGCGAGGATCGTGGTGTCCTCGGGGTAGTCCTCGGCGAGGCCCGCCAGGATGCGACGCGCGCTGGCGAAGTCGCCCCCCTGGTGGAGGCGGAGAGCACGCTGGAGGAGTCCGGTGCGGCCGACCACGTACTGGGCGAGCTCCGCGTTCAGGGGGTCGGCGATGTGCGTGCGCTTGGCGTCCGTGCCGCGCGCGAGGAAGGCCGCAGCCTCCTGCTCCCGCCCGAGGTCCGCGAGGCACTGGCCCATGGCGAACTCCACGAAGCGGTCGCCGCCGGCGCGGGCCCGTGCGCGGTCGAGGTGCTCCAGTGCCTCCTCCGCCTGCTCCTGCTCGAGGAGCACCTGGCCCACGCCGAGGTGACCCTGGTGCAGGTCCGGCTGCAGGGCGGCGAGGGTCTGGAACGAGCGCAGCGCCTCGTCGAAGCGCCCGCGGTCCAGGAGGGCCACGCCATGGCGGTAGAGCGCGGGGAGGTTCTCGGGCTCGGCCTCGGTGATCGTCCCGAGCGCGGCCAGCTCCTCGTCGTAGCGTCCCGCCTCGTGCAGGCAGATCGCGAGGTGCAGGCGCGCGCCCTGGTCGGCTGCATCCTCGGCCAGCGCCGCCTCGAGGGCGAGCACGGCCAGGTCCCAGGAGCCGCTGGTCTCGCACGCGAGGCCGAGGCTGCGCAGGGCCGCGGCGCTGCCCGGCTGGTCGCGGACGGCCTGGAGCCGCTGCTCCAGCATGGTCACCACGGCCGAGTCGAGGGCGTCCCCCGCGCCGTTGGACGCGCGGGCGAGAGCGGATGAGTCGAAGGGCGGCTCGGCCGCCGGGCCGCACCCGGGGGCGAGGAGCAGGAGCGCGGCGGCGAGGGGGGCCGCGATCGGCGCGCAGGGGGGAGGCGTCATGGGATCAGCGGTCGGAGCTTCGGCGCACGATGTGGAGGCGCCCGGGCTCGAGGAGGCCCACCTCCTCGATCGTCCCGTCCGCCCACTGGACCTGAATCCCCTCGACCGAGGCCCCCTCCGGCACGCCGAAGTGGACCCGGGGGTCGTTCGTGGCGCAGAAGGAGTAGGCGGTCTGGACCTGCCGCAGCTGCTTGCGCCCGCCGGCCTGCAGCGTCACCCGAGCACCCAGCGCGGTGCTCCCGTCGGCCTCCCGGACGTCCAGCTGGAGCCAGGTGCCCCGCTTGGGCGCCACGTTGCGCAGCACGCGGACGGCGCCCCCGTTGTCGGCCACGACCACGTCGACGTCGCCATCCCCATCGAGGTCGCCGAAGGCCGCGCCTCGTCCGAGGGTGGGGACATCGGCCGCCGTGCCGCCCCGCGGGAGCACCTCCGTGAAGGTGCCGTCGCCCGCGCCGCGGAACAGCTGGTCGGGCTCGGCCAGGATGCGGTCCTCGCTGAAGCGCGGCGTGGAGTCGCCGACGCGCCCGTTGGCCACGTAGTAGTCGAGGGCGCCGTCGTGGTCGAAGTCGGCCGCACCCACGCCGAAGGCCGTGAAGTTGAGGCTCGCCTCGACCGTGCCCGTACGGCGCGTGTCGTCAGCGAAGCGGCGGGCCTTGCTGCGGTAGAAGGTGTTGGTCTCCGAGCGCAGGTGCGTGACGAACAGGTCCAGGCGTAGGTCCCCATCGAGGTCGTCGAGGACGACCCCCATGCCAGCCTCGGCCTTGCCCTCCCCGGAGAGCGCGCAGCCCTTCGCGAGGGCCTGGTCCTGGAAGCGCCCCGAGCCGCGGTTGACCCACAGCTGGTTGGCCATGCCGTCGTTGGCGACGTAGATGTCAAGCAGCCCGTCCCCCGTCAGGTCGCCCCACGCGACCCCCAGCCCATTGCCGAACACCTTCGCGATGCCGCTGGCCTCCGTGACGTCGGAGAAGGTGCCGTCCCCCTCGTTGCGCCACAGCCGGTCCACGTCCGGAGCGTCGTAGTTGTTGGGGTGACAGTAGTCGGGCTCACCGAGCTTGTTGTTGCACGGGACCTCGTTCGAGGCCGACCAGCGAATGTAGTTGCAGTGGAACAGGTCGAGGTCACCGTCGCCGTCGTAGTCCAGGAACGCGGCGCTCGTGCCCCAGGCATCCTCCGTCAGTCCCGCCGCCTCCGTGGCGTCCGTGAACGTCCCGTCGCCGTCGTTGCGCCAGAGCACGTTGCGGCCCACGTTGGTCACGAAGAGGTCCACGTCGCCGTCTCCGTCGTAGTCGGCGGCCGCGCAGCCCATGCCGAAGAGTCGGTCCTCGATCCCGGCCTGCTGGGTCACGTCGGTGAAGCGGCCCGTGCCGTCGTTCAGCAGGAGGGCGTCGCTGGACCCGGCAGGGTCCCCGTCCTGCAGGCGCCCGCCTTGGCACACGAAGAGGTCGAGGTCGCCGTCGCCGTCCGCATCGAAGAGCCCCAGTCCGCTCCCGGTGATCTCCGGGATCCAGTAGCGGCGCTGGTCGGCGCCGAGGTCGTGCTGGAGTGCGGCGCCAGAGGCGACGCCGACGTCCTCGAACCAGACCGCGCCAGCGGAGGCCGCACCGCCGGTTCCCTCACCTCCACAGGCGGTGAGGGCTCCGAGCGACAGAGTCAGCAGGAGGGACCTGCTCACAGGCCGTTGGCCTCCAGGAACTGCCGCAGCTTCGGGAGGCGGGGGTCGTCGGGGAGGAGCGTCTCGATCTCGTTCATGGTCGTTCGGGCCGCGATGCCGTCCTTGCGAGCGACCCAGTAGGGGAGGATCTGGATGCGGACCTCGGCCCAGCCCTGCTGCTTGGCAGCGCCGTCGAGGAGGGTCTGGATCCCGCCGGTCTGGTCCCCGAGGTTCATCTGCACCTTGGCGCAGTTCAGGTAGACGTCCTCGTTCTCGGTCCCGAGGCGGATGCTGGCCTGGAACTCGGTCACGGCCTCGGCGTAGCTGCGCGCGAGCATCAGCACCTTGGCGCGCATGGTGTGCATCGTGGCGAGGTGCCCGCCGTACTGGACGGCGCGGTCGGCCGCGTGCATCGCCTTCGCAACGACGTCGGCATCGGGCTGTCCACCGCCGCTCAGGGTCGCCTGGCCGCGGTCGAAGTGGATGCTGGCGAGGTTGAACCAGGCGGCGTACTGGTCCGGCTCGAGCTCCAGGACGTGTTCGAGCGTCGCGATGGCCTCCTCGGTGAGCTTCAGCTTCATCTGGGCGGCCGCGAGGTTGTTGAGGACGGGGATGTCGTCGGGGTCGTCCGTGCGCAGGGCCTCGAGCAGGGTCCGGGCCTCGGCGCTGCGGCCCGCCTCGTGGAGCCGAGCCGCGCGCGCGATGCGGTCGGCACGGCTGACGCTGTAGCGGCCTCGCTCGTCCTCGAGCGCGGTGGCGATCTTGGGGCGCTTGGCGTCGGCGCCGCGCTCGAGGAGCACCAGGGCCTCGTCCGTCCTGCCCAGCTCCGCCAGGCACTCACCCATGGCGAACTCGATGTACGGGTTGCCTCGTCCGCGCGTGCGCGCCTCCTCGAGGGAGGCAAGGGCCTTGGTCGCGCCCCCCGCCTCGAGCTCGACCTGCCCCAGGCCGAGGAAGCCGTGGGGGTGATCCGGCAGCAGGGTCTTCAGCGTGCGGAAGAGGCTGCGCGCTCGGTCGAGCTCGCCCTGATCGAGGCAGGCCACGGCGAGGCGGTTGATGGCGGCGGGGTTCTCGGGCTCGGCCGCGGCCACCACCTCGAGTGCCGCGAGCTCACCGGTCAGGTCCCCGGTCTCGCGCAGACACGTCGCGAGGTGCAGGCGCGCCGCTTGGTCCGCGTCGTCGAGAGCCAGCACGGCTCGATACTGCGCGATGGCCTCGGCCCAGAAGGAGTTGGCCTCGAGGGCGAGCGCCAGGCTCCGGCGCGCCGCGGTGTTCGAGAGGTCCCCATTGACCGCGGCGACGCGCTGCTCGAGGACGCGCATCACCGCGGCATCGACCTCTGCGGCGGTGCCCTGGGGCAGGAGCCCTCGCAGGGTCACGGGAGGCGCACTGGCGCCTCCGCAGGCCGCCAGGGTGGCGACGCCGAGGAGGAGGGCTGCTCGCATGTCGGTCCAGTCTATGTCCAGCAGGTCGGCCTCCTGGGCGGCGGGCTTGAGGCCCAGGGGCACCGGGGCCTTGCAGCGCTCCGCGGGGGGGGCTGACACACCGCGTCATGCCCCGCCGACAGCGGCGATCGGTCGCGCTCCGGATCCCCGGCGTCCGTCAGGCGCGGGACTCGTCCAGCAGCGCCTTGAGCTGCCGCAGGGCCAGCAGGGCGTCGATGGGGGAGAGGGCATCCGGATCGATGTCCTCGAGGGCCAGCTCGACCCGGCTGGGCTCCCCGTCGAAGAGCCCCAGCTGGGTGCCCTCCGGCGCGTCCACGGCCTGGGCAGCGCGACCGGGTAGGGCACCGCGATCTGCACCTGCCTCCAGCGTGCGCAGGATCTGCTTGGCGCGCTCCACGAGACTCGTCGGCACCCCCGCGAGCCGCGCGACCTGGATCCCGTAGGAGCGGTCGGTGCCGCCCTCGACGATCTTGTGGAGGAAGACGATCTCCTCGCCCCACTCGCGGACGGCCACGTTGAGGTTGTGGACCCCCTCGAGCTGATCGCTGAGTGCGGTGAGCTGGTGGTAGTGGGTGGCGAAGAGGGCCCGGACGCGGAGGTCCCCCGTCAGGTGCTCGACGATCGCCCAGGCCAGGGCGAGCCCGTCGTAGGTGCTCGTGCCTCGGCCGACCTCGTCCAGCACGACGAGGCTGCGCGCCGTCGCGTTGTTGAGGATGTTGGCGATCTCGATCATCTCGACCATGAAGGTCGACGCACCGCGCGCCAGGTCGTCCGCGGAGCCGAGCCGCGTGAAGATGCGGTCGACCACGCCGATCCGCGCCTCCCCGGCCGGGACGAACGAGCCGCACTGCGCGAGCAGGACGATCAGGGCCGTCTGCCGGATGTAGGTGCTCTTGCCCGCCATGTTCGGGCCCGTGATCAGGCCCAGCTGGCGGTCGCCGCGGTTGAGCTGCGTGTCGTTGGGCACGAACGGCTCGCCGTCGAGGTGCTGCTCGATCACGGGGTGCCGGCCGTCGCGGATCACGATGCTCTCGCCGGTGTCCACCACGGGGCGGGCGTAGCGCCGCTCGGCCGCGGTCTGGGCCAGCCCCGCCAGCACGTCCACCTGGGCCAGCGAGCTCGCGGTCGCCAGGACCCGGGGGATCGCCTGGGCCATGGCGTCGCGCAGCTCCCCGAAGAGGCGGTACTCCAGGGCGTGCGCCTTCTCCTCGGCTCCGAGGACCTTGTCCTCGTACTCCTTGAGCTCGGGCGTGATGAAGCGCTCGGCGTTCTTCAGCGTCTGCTTGCGCGTGTACGTGTCCGGCGCGCTCTTGGCCTGAGCGCGCGGGATCTCGATGTAGTAGCCGAAGACGCTCGTGTAGCCGATCTTCAGGCCGGGCAGGCCCGTGCGCTCGGCCTCCTGGGCCTGGAAGCGGGCCATCCACGCCTTGCCGTCGCCTGCGGCCGAGCGCAGCTCGTCGAGCTCGGCCGAGACCCCCTCGCGAACGAGGCCGCCCTCCTGGAGGCCGGTCGGAGGGCTCTCCACGAGGCTCGCGAGGACCCGCTCGACCTCCTCCTCGATCGGGTCGAGGGCCTCGCGCAGGTCCCCGAGGGTCTTCGAGTAGACGCGGTCGAGCACCTCGCGCAGGGGCTTCACCACGTGCAGGGATCGCGCGAGGGCCAGCAGGTCGCGGGCGTTGGCCCGGCCCGTCGCGACCTTGCCCACCAGCCGCTCGATGTCGAGCACGTCGTCGAGCAGGCCGCGCACGTCCTCGCGCAGGAAGGGCTGCTCCACGAACTCCTCCACGCCCGCGAGCCGCGCGTTGATGGCCTCCACGTCCCGCAGCGGCGCGAGCAGCCACTCCCGCAGCATGCGGCCGCCCATCGGCGTGGAGGTGCGGTCGATGGCGTCGAGGAGCGTGCCCTCGCGGCGCGCGTCCCGCTGGGTCACGACCAGCTCGAGGGTGGAGCGCGTGGCGCGGTCCAGCACGAGGTGCTGCCCGGTCTCGACGCGCTCGATGCGCAGCACGTGGGCGCACGAGCCGCGCTGGGTCTCGCGCAGGTACTCGACGAGCGCGCCGGCTGCCGGCACGGCGGGCGAGTCGTCCTCCAGGCCGTAGCCCTCCAGGGTCTTGACGCCGAAGTGGTCGAGGCAGGCCTTCAGCGCCGCGCCGCGCTCGAAGCGCCAGGGCGGGCGCTCGGTCGTGCGCGGCCCCAGGACGCGGGCCACCGTGGATGCCACCTCGGGCAGCTCCTGCTCGAGGCCCTCGGCGATGAGCAGCTCCGCCGGACCCACGCGGACGAGCTCGTCCTCGAGGGCCTCCAGGGGCAGCTCCTGGGCGAGGAAGCGCCCCGTGGAGAGGTCCACCCAGACCAGGCCCACGCCGCGCTTCTCGACCGAGAGGCTCGCGAGGAAGTTGCTGGCCCGCGAGTCGAGGACCTCCTCCTCGGTGATCGTCCCGGGGGTCACCACGCGCACGATCCCGCGGTCGACGATCCCCTTGGTCGTCTTCGGGTCGCTCATCTGCTCGCAGATGGCGACCTTGAAGCCCTTCTGGACGAGCTTCATGAGGTAGGCCTCGTGCGACTTCACCGGCACGCCGGCCATGGCCAGGGCGTCGGGGGTGCCCTTGGCCCGGGAGGTCAGCGCGATCCCGAGCTCGCGGGCGGCGACCTCGGCGTCCTCCCCGAACAGCTCGTAGAAGTCGCCCATCCGGAAGAACAGCAGGGCGTCGGGCTGCTCCTGCTTGAACCGGGTGAACTGCCGCATCGCGGGCGTCTCCCACGCCCGGCCGCGATAGGCCTCGGGCAGGGGGGCGGCTTCGGATGACGGATTGGTGGCGGTTCGCGGCATGGTCGATGGGGCAGGAGCCCGGTCGAGTCTACGGATCGACCGGGTGGCCGCCGGGGGGCGGTGGCTCGGTGGAGAACCTGTCCGCTGAGGCGATCCGCCCTGCCTCCCCGAGGGTCAGTCCACCGACCAGTGGATCCTGACGCGACGCCTGCCCCATTCCCGTGCCGCCTTCAGGTCGGTGCCGTAGTACAGGTCGATCCGATCGTTCCAGCGGCGGGCCATCTTGTCCAGGACCAGCCAGGGGCCCTTCTCCTCGCCGTCGACCTCGATCCAGACCCGGGTGCCTCGTTCGAGGCCGAGGTCGAGGAGGTTGCGGCTCACCGCGATGGACTTCACCTCGGGATCGAGTCGATCGCCCCC
>WTJQ01000193.1 GCA_011524785.1 Planctomycetota bacterium
TCCCGCAGTGCCCTCAGGCAGACCGAGCCCTGGAAGGCGAGCCAGGCGGCGATGCCGAGGAACTTCAGGCCGTCCTCGAACATGTGCCGGCCGCGCACCTCGCGCGGGACGAACTGGTCGCCCACGACCGAGAGCGCGAAGAGCCCGAGCGCGGCCGCGAGGAGGAACGGACGCGCCTCGAGCAGGCGCGCACGACCGCGCACGAGGTACGCGGCCATGCAGAGCCCGTAGATGCCGAGGATCGGTCCCTCACTCTCGGTCCCGAGGCCCAGGTACCGCGGGTAGAGGGACTCGTGCAGCATGAAGAGGTCGTCGAACAGCAGCAGCGCCGTCAGGAGGCCGCCGCCGAGCAGCACTCCCTGGAAGCGGCCCGCGTTGCCCAGGGCGCGCAGGGCGAACCAGGTGAACAGGGGCAGCGCCGCGCCCGCGCTCCACAGGATCGCGCCCAGGTTGGAGATGACGCCGGTCAGCGGATGCATCCGCGCGACCGCCAGGGGATCGCGGGTGAAGGTCCCCAGCGTCTCCTCGCTGAAGTAGGCGGCCGCGCCAACAACAACCATCGCCACGGCACCAGGCAGCAGCATCACGGCGAGGATGCCGAGATCGCCCCTGCCCGGCACCAGCGCCGTCCGCACGTCCTCCACGAGGGAGGACGAGCGCGCCGGGGAGGCGTCGACGCGAGCTTGCGAGGCGGGCGGCATCCCCGGAGGTTCCCCGGGAGAGCCGATTTCGGCAAGTGGGAACCGCCCGGTCCGGTCTCCAGCACGTGTCCGGCGGCTTTGGGACCCGTTGGCGCGGTGGAACCCCCTGAGAGGCTCACTCCGGTGCGGCGTTCAGCAGCCGCAGGGCCAGGGGCCCCAGCCGCGCGCGCACCTCGTCCCGCAGCTGCAGCTCCTGGTACTGCTGCGGAGCGTGGGCCGCGTGGGTGAAGTAGCACTGCATCAGGGTCCGGCTCCTCCCCGAGGTGTTCACCGTGCCCCCGTGCCAGACCTGGCTGTTCACCAGCAGGACGTCGCCGGCGTCGGCCTCGACCACGACCTGGTCGGGGTGGTCGGCCCGCGGGTCGGCCATGCCGTCCTCCGGCCGCAGGCCCGACAGGTGCGTCCCCGGCACCACCCGCGTCGCGCCGTTCCCCGCGTCCATGGGCTCCAGCGCGAACAGCGCGTTGCAGCCGTAGACCTTCCCCGGCTGGATCCGGAAGGGGAAGTCCACATGCATGGCCTGCATCGGCCCGTCCTTCTTCGGCGAGCGCACGTTGAGGGACGACAGCTTGAAGTCGCTCCCCAGCAGGTGCTCCGCCAATGGCAGCACGCGCGGGTGGGTGTAGACCCCGTCGAACACCTCGCCCTTGTTGGCGAGGTCGCACAGCCGCCGGTCCGACGGCTCGTCGAGCTTCTCGACGATGCAGATCACCATCTGGCGCAGCTCGCGGCGCCACGGCGTGGCCTGGGCGTAGTCGTAGGGCATCGACCGGAAGCGCCGGAACGGCCCAAGGGTGACGGGCAGCACCTTGAAGAGCCCCAGCAGCCCGAACTCCAGCACCCGGTACAGCGCGTCGAGCAGAGTGAGCTTGAGCGGCGACGACTCCAGGTACCGCTCGCGCAGGAGGCCCCACCCGAACTCCCCGGCCCGCGGACCCTCGCGCTCGTAGAGCTCGTCCAGCCGGGCCAGGATCGCGCGCACCTCGTCCGGCGCGAGCACGCCCTTCAGCACCACGTACCCGTGCTCGTCGAGGTGCTCGATCTCCGCCGCCAGTCGGTCGGTGTCGTGCTCGCTCACGCCGCGCCCTCCACGACCCGCCGAACCTCGGCCAGGGTCTCCAGCGCGCTGCCCTCGAGCAGCACGCGCCCCTCCGCCGAGAGCAACGCGAGCCACGGATAGCGCGCGCTCGTGCGCAGGGGCGCCTCGTGCGTCCACAGGGCGTCGGTGTCGAGCCAGCCGTGCTGCTCGCAGGCCGTCCGCAGCTCCGCGGCCGTGTCGCCGGGCGTCACGAACAGCACCCGCAGGGACCCGCCCAGGTCCCGCAGCAGCTCGAGGGTCGCCGGCACGGACGACCCGATGCAGTCGCCTCAGTGCAGCCCGATGAACTGCACCAGCGCGGCCCTCCCGCGCAGGTCCCCGAGGGATTGGATCGCATCCCCGCCCAGCACCGCGTGCCGGAAGGACCAGGTCGGCAGCGAGCCCACCTCGGCCTCAGGGGGGCCGGCCATCCGCCCCAGCACGGGCAGGGCACGAACCAGGCG
>WTJQ01000498.1 GCA_011524785.1 Planctomycetota bacterium
CCCGCCAGGTCGATCCGGAACCAGAGGTTCGTCTCCTCGTTCACGCGCCCGGGCCCCGCGCCCTCGCCCACCGGAGGTTCACTCGCGTCCTCCCCGGGCGGGTTGGATGCGGCGGTCGCGGCCTGCGTGAACGCCACTCCATCGATCGTGACCTGCTCGGCCGCGGGACGTGCGGTCCCCTCGAGTGCCACGCGCACGAGGGCGTTGCCCGCCTCCCGGGACATGGGGCGGGAGTCGATCGTGATCCGCCCCGAGAGCTCGCTCGCGCTCAGCTGCGCCGGCCCCCAGGTGCCACTCACCCCCTCGAGCTCGATCGCGAGGGTCGTGTTGAGGGCTCGGAGCTGGGCCTCGCGCTGCAGCACCAGCGCGACGTCGAGGGACCCTCCTCGCGGGCGGTACTCGGGCTCGACCTCGGCGACGGAGCGCACTCCGGAGAGGCCCGCCAGGGCGGCACGCAGGTCCTCGTCGACCGGGAGCCGGCGTCCGAGCACCTGCAGCAGGAACTCGCCCTCCTCGCTGGGCTCCGCGGTGCCTGCGATGGAGCCGGCGACCTCGAAGCGGCTGCCATCCGCGCGCCTGGCCTCCAGTCCCACGAGCCCGGCCCGCCGGGGCAGGGCCGTCGCGGGGACGAAGCCGAGGCACAGCGTGCCACGCGCCTGCTCCACGCGCAGGGGGAAGCCGAGGTCACGAGCGCCGCCCGAGCGCTCGTTGGGCTCGCCGCGGTAGGTGATGGCCACGTCCTCGAGCGGACGCACGACGACCTCGTGGGGCAGGCGGCCCGGGTCCAGGGACGGACTCTCCAGGGCCGTGCGAGGGACGGCGATCCAGGCGTCCAGGCGCGCGAGGCCGGAGGGCTCCAGCATCGAGTCGTACTTGCGGAAGTCCTCGAGCTCTCCGGCGAGGCGCTCGAGGTCGGCCTCCCAATCCGCGCGGGGGAGGGTCACCCAGGCCTCCAGCGCATGCGCGGGGTCGGTGGCGCTCGCTCCGCCCAGGGCCTCGACCTCGAGCGGCACCTCGCCGATCTGGCCGCGGGCATCGAGCGCGATCCGCCAGCCCTGGAGGAGGGCCAGTCCAGGGACGTCCACCAGGTCCTCGAGGGGCCCGCGCGCACGCAGGGAAGCGCTGCCCTGGGTCCACGCCAGGTCGGGTGCGAGCTCGAGGCGCCCGCCCTCGAGCGCGATCCCCAGGTCCACCGCGGTGCCGGTCTCGCCGGGCGCGAGGCGCGCTGCGAGGCGCAGCGCACCCTGGGGATCGAGGGGCTCGAGGCGCGCACGCAGCGCAGGGTCCAGGAGCTCCCAGCCAGCCAGCGAGCCGAGATCGACGCCGCCACACTCGACCTCGGCCTCCAGCCCGCGCCCCTGGCTCCGTGCGTGCACCACGATCGGCTGGGTGGCGAGGTCGTCGGGGGTCAGCCGAGCCCAGGATCGCCATGAATCTCCGTCGCGATGCGCCGTTCCGTCGAGGCGGCCCAGGGCCATGCCTCCCCGCTCGAGGTCGAGCCCAGTGACCGTCACGACGAGGGTGGGGGAGCTGCCGTCCGCGAGCCCTGCACCCGGCGTCCTCACCTCGGGCAGCTCGTCCATCGAGAGGCGGCCTCCCTCCAGCTCGAGGCGGACCCAGGCCGGCGAGGCGCCCGCGGCGAGGCCGAGGGCGAGTCGCGCTGCGGGGACCTCGAGCTCGATCCCTGCGCCGCGCAGGGCCACCCCTTCGAGCGCGAGGCCGAGCGGCGCGGAGGCGAGCCGCACCGATCCAAGCTCGACCTCCCAGGGGGAGTTGGTCCCGGCCTCGAGCAGCTCCTCGAGCAGCCGAGCGGGACGGCCGCTTCGCAGGGCGAGCGCGGTGACCGTCGCGAGCCCGAGGACGCACCAGCCCGCGACGAGCGCTCCGCGCAGCAGGCCCGACAGCAGGCCGCTCCGGAGAGGCCGAGGGGCGGGCGCAGGGTCCTGAGTCATCCTGTGGGGGGCGGTGCGGGGAGCGGCACGGGCTTGGCCTCGCGGATCGCGTGCCGGGGCGGCTGGCTCGGCACGAGGGACTCGCTCGCAGCCCGGACCAGGCGCGGCACGCGGGGCCCGATGCCGCACGTCAGCTCGTAGGCGATGGTACCCGCCGCTCGGGCGACCTCACCGACCGCCAGCTCCTCCTCCCCGCAGCGCCCCACCAGGGTCGCGCGATCCCCCGTCGCGACGTTGGGCAGGTCCGTCACGTCGACCGTGGTGTAGTCCATCGAGATGCGTCCGACGAT
>WTJQ01000649.1 GCA_011524785.1 Planctomycetota bacterium
ACTCGGTTGGGGGGCAGGAGCGGGCCTGCGGGGCCCGTCGCTCCCTTGATCATGTTGGCCAGGTCCTTCATGGCCGACGGGTCGGCCGGGCCTCGCGTCCGGGTGACGCGCTTCCGCGTGCCACGGGAGTCCCCACCGATCCGGTCGGAGACGGGGGCGAAGAAGCCCCCTCGGCCCCCGCGGCCGCCGGCTCCAGGCACGCCCCCGCGCTGCGGAGCCGCAGCGGCGAGGTCGCCGAGGCCCAGGAGGGCCAGCAGGCCCAGGGCGAGGAGGGTGGGACGGCGGTGCGACATGACGGGGACCCCTAAAGGATCGGCTCGAGGGGTCCCTGACCGCAAGCTCGATGGAGCCCGCGCACCGAATCTCGGATCGAGACGCCTCCTGGACTTGGTCAGGCGGTCTTTCCGGTCTCCTGACCCGGCTCGTAGGGGCGGATCTCACCGCTCTTGAGCTTGCCCCAGTAGTCCTGGAAGGCGCTCTTCACCTTGCCGGACAGCAGGACGACCCCGAGGACGTTCGGGAAGGCCATGCCCAGGATCATCAGGTCGCCGAACTCGAGGACCTGCGTCGCCGTGATGATCGAGCCGAGGAACACGAAGACGAGGAACATCGCCTTGTAGAGCAGCGAGGCCCCGTCCCCGAACAGCCAGACGAAGCATCGCTCCCCGTAGTAGGACCACGAGATCATGGTCGAGAAGGCGAAGAGCACGACGGCCACGCTGAGCACGTAGGGGAACCAGCTGATCTGGCTGCCGAACGCCGCGCTGGTCAGCCCGGCACCGTTGGCGCCCTCGAGGTAGGGCGCGTAGAGCCCGTCCGCCGTGGCCGGGTCGTAGGCCCCGGTGATCACGATCACGAGGGCGGTCATCGTGCAGACGACGATCGTGTCGATGAACGGCTCGAGCAGGGCCACGATGCCCTCGCGGACCGCGTAGGGGGTCTTGGCCGCCGAGTGCGCGATGGCTGCCGAACCCACGCCGGCCTCGTTCGAGAAGGCGGCGCGCTTGAAGCCCTGGATCAGGACGCCGGCGAGGCCACCCAGGCCGGCCGCGGGGGTGAAGGCACCGTCGATGATCTTCCCGAAGGCGTCGGGGACCGCAGAGGCGTTGCCGAGGATGACCCAGAGCGCGGCGAGCACGTAGATGCCGCACATGGTCGGGACGACCTTCTCCGCGACCTGCGCGATGCGCTTGAGGCCGCCGAGGATCACGCCTCCGACCAGCACGGTCATGATCAGGCCGTAGATCCAGCGGTTCTCGGCGAAGAACGGGACGGTCTCCTGCAGCGCGTTGAGCGACTGGTTGACCTGGAACGAGTTCCCGCCCGCGAACGAGCCGCCCACGCACAGGATGGCGAACATCACCGCGAGGAACTTGCCGAGGCCGCCCATGCCGCGCTCCTTGAGCCCGATCGACAGGTAGTACATGGCACCGCCCATGACGCTCCCGTCGGAGCGCTGCTGCCGGTACATCTGGCCCAGCGAGCACTCGGTGAACTTCGAGGCCATCCCGAGGAAGCCGGCCAGGATCATCCAGAGGGTCGCCCCGGGGCCGCCGATGCTGATCGCGATGGCGACGCCCGCGATGTTGCCGAGCCCGACGGTTGCGCTCAGGGCCGCAGTCAGGGCCTGGAAGTGGCTGACCTCGCCGTGGTCGTTGGGGTCCGAGAACTTGCCCTGGGTGACCTGGATGGCGTGGCCGAAGGCGCGCAGCTGAACGAGACCCATGCGCACCGTGAAGAAGATCGCGCCCAGCACGAGCCAGAGCACGGCGAGGGGGACGCCGCCACGCACGATGCTCAAGGAGGGCGTCGCGTCCACGCCGTCCCCGGGGATCGTGAGGGTCAGGGCAGCCGTCTCGACCGGAACGCCCTCGGCAGCGGCCTCGACGAGGAAGGCGTCGACCGCGGCCTGGAGAGCGGCCGAGTCGTCGAGGGACGCCGCCAGCTCGGCGGAGTGGCTGGCCTCGAAGACCGGGTAGAAGAAGAACGACGCGATGACGCCGTTGACGCCGGCCATCGCGCGGTCGACCTGCTCCTGCCAGTCCTTGGGACCCTCCTTGGGCTTGGCGACCGAGACCGCCAGCTTGTCGACCCGGCTCCCGAGGTGCGCCGCGAGAGCCTCCTTCAGCGAGGCCGCCTGCGCGTCTGCAGGGTCGACGGCCGCGGCTGCCGTCGGAGCGCTCTCCGCGGGAGCCTGGTCGTCCTCCTGGGCGTGGACCGGGGCCGCTGCGGCCGTGAGGAGGAGGACAGCCGTCGCCAGCCAGGACGTCAGGTGGGGGGGGAGCAGACGCATGGGAAGGAGACTGTGCCAAAGCCCCGCACGAGGGAGCAAATCGGGCGCGTCGCGGACGCCTACAATGCATGCGACCCGCACCCTCTCCGCCATGCTCCTCCTCGTCGCCCTCTGCGCATCCCAGGCCTCGCTCACCCAGGACCCCGGCGGTCTCGATCTCCAGGCCCTCGGCACCGAGATCGAGCGCGGCGTGGCCGCGGTCACCGGCCGTGCGTTCCGGAAGCCCGTCGCGATCGCGACGACCAACGCCGAGGAGTTCACCGCCTATGCGATCGGCAAGCTGGAGGAGGACGGTGGCGCCGAGCGCATGGCCTCCGACGAGGTGATCGCCAAGCACCTGGGTCTGGTGGGCCGGGACGTCGACCTGCGCGCCCTCACCCTGGAGGTCCTGGCCGAGCAGGTGGGGGGCTTCTACGACCCGCCGACCGACTCGTTCCGCGTGGTCGAGGGGCTGAGCGCGGACCTCACGCGCGTGATCATGGCGCACGAGTTCACGCACGCCCTCGACGACCAGCACTACGACCTGGACGGTCTCGACACCGCGCGCGAGGGATCGACGGACGCGCAGCTGGCGCTGCACGCTCTGGCGGAGGGCAGCGCCATGGAGGTGATGGAGCGCTGGATGATGGCGAACCTCGCCACGCTGGACATGGCGGCCGTGCAGGAGTCCCAGGCCTCGTTCTCCTCCGCGGCCCTGCAAGCAGCACCCTCGTACGTCTGGAAGCCGCTGCTCGCCAGCTACATGGCGGGCCAGACCTTCCTCCGCAAGGTCGAGCGGCGGACCCTCCTCACGCCGCCGGCTTCCATGGCCGACGTGGAGCGTGCCTGGTCCGCGCCGCCGCGCTCGATGGAGCAGGTGCTCCACCCGGCCAAGTACTGGGACCCGGAGCAGGTCGACGAGCCGACCGCGGTCAGCCTCCCCGACGCCTTGATCCCCGAGGGCTGGACCGCGCGTCGACGCGACACGCTCGGTGAGCTCCTCCTCGGGATCCTCGTCACCCCTCCGAAGGAGCGCAGCGGTCTCGAGGTCGACCCCATGAAGCTCATGAGCATGAGCTACACCCATCCGGCTGCTGCCGGCTGGGACGGGGACCAGGTGGTCCTCCTCCGCGGCCCGGACGGCGCGGCGGCCACCGTGCTGCTCACCGTCTGGGACACCGCGACGGACGCAGACGAGTTCGAGGCGAGCCTGGTCCCTGCTCTGGGGCCCGAGTTCGCCGGGGCCGTCGACCGCGCCGAGGACCGCGCCGATGCCCCGGCGCCCCTCGTTCGCGCAGGGCGGGCCGTCGCCCTCGTCCGCGGGGACGTCGCTCGGCTCGGGCTCGATCGGACCGCGCTGCGCGCCCACCTCGTCACCCTGGACCGCTCGCTCGGGGAGGAGTGAGGACGCGCGTGACTTCGGCTCCCCCCGTCCGCACCACGAGCGGCACCGAAACTCGGACCACGCCGCCCGCGGGCTCGGCGCCCTCCACCCTGATCCAGGGCGTCGCACTCCTCGCTGGGGGGCTGCTGACCGCCTGCGCCGCGACTGGTCCCAGCCGTGACCCGGGCCCGCTCCTCGGCCGGCGCCCCGCGTCGGCGCTGCCCGGTCCGCGCGCAGAGGTGGACGGCGAGCACTACCTGCTGGAGCTCGAGCTCCTCCCGACCACGCGCTCCATCCGGGGCCGGACGACCCTGCGCGCGCGCGTGATCGCGCCCGCGCTCGATGAGGTGCGGCTCGACCTGGTCGACCTCACCGTGGACGGGGTCGAGGACGAGGAGGGGCGCCCCCTCGCGTTCCGCACCGATGCGGAGGGCGTGGTGGTCACGCTGGGCGAGACGCTGGGCCAGGGCGACCCCCTGGCCCTCGCGGTCGCCTATCACGGCGTGCCGAACCGGGGGCTCTGGTACGCGCCGGGACCGGATCCCGACCACTGCTTCACCCAGGGTGAGTGCGAGGACGCGAGGCGCTGGTTCCCCTGCATCGACCACCCGAGCGACCGCGCCACCAGCGAGCTCGTGGTCACCATGCCGGCGACCTGGACCTCGGTCGCGGGGGGCGTCCGCCTGTCGCGCGAGCTCGAGGCCGGGCGCGCCGTCGAGCGCTGGGTCCACCACGCACCGCACCCCGCCTACCTCGAGACCCTCGTCGCGGGCGAGCTCGTGACCGTGGAGGACGAGGGGGAGGTCCCCATCCAGTACGTCGGACCCGTGCGCACCGCGCCTCTCCTCCAGCCGAGCCTCGAGGCCACCCCCGGGGTGCTCGCCTTCCTCGGCAAGCTGACCGGCCGGGCCTATCCCTACGCGAAGTACGCGACGTGCGCCGTGGACGGCTTCCCGTTCGGCGGGATGGAGAACACGAGCGCGACCACCATCACCACCGCGGCCCTGTGCGACCACCGTGGGCGCGTGGACGGAGGGCCCGAGGGCCTCGTCGTGCACGAGGCGGCCCACCAGTGGTTCGGCGACCTGCTGACCTGCGCCGACTGGGACGAGATCTGGCTCAACGAGGGCTTCGCGACCTACTGCACGCACCTGTGGTTCGAGGCGACGCGCGGGCGCGATGAGCTGCTGGTGCGCGCGCGGGGCCTGATGGCCGCGGCGGCCGCAGCGGAGCGCAGGGCCCTGCGGCCCATGGTCCACGACGTCTGCGTCGACCCCATGGATCTGTTCTTCTCCGGGCACGCCTATCAGGGGGGGGCCGCTCGGCTGCACCACCTGCGCTTCGTGCTGGGGGACGAGGCGTTCTTCCGAGGCGTGCGCAGCTACGTGGGCGCCTTCGAGAACCGCGCGGTCCACACGGAGGACCTGCGCGCGTGCCTCGAGCGAGCCTCGGGGCTCGACCTCGAGCAGCACTTCGATCAGTGGCTGCACGCGCCGGGCGTTCCTCGCTTCCGAGTCGACTGGAGCTGGGAGGACGGGACGCTGACCGTTGCGCTCGCCCAGACCCAGCGCGCCGAGGGAGGCGTCCCGGGGGCCTTCGTGACGCCGGCCGAGCTGGAGTGGCGGACGAACGACGGCCTGCGCCGCGAGCGGATCGTCGTCGATCGCCGCCGCATGGAGGTCGAGCTGCCCTGCGCGGAGGAGCCCCTCTGGGTGCGGTTCGATCCCCACCGGTGGATCCCGTGTGAGCTCGAGGCGGAGGTGGACACCGAGACCGCCCTGCGGCTGGCTGCTGAGGCTCCCGACCCTGGGGGACGGCTCGACGGTCTCGCCCTGCTCGGCGCGCGGGTCGAGTCCATGGACGAGGGCTATCGCCGCGCGTGCCTCGACCTGGCGGCCCGGCGCCTGGCGGCGGATCCGGTGCGCGAGGTCCGCTCGGCGGCGGCGGCCCTGCTGGGGGGCGCGCGGACCGCAGGCGCGCGGGACCTCCTGAGGGCCAGTGCCCTGGAGCTCGACGATCCCGCGGTCCGGGCCGCGTGCCTGGACGCGCTCCGCGCCTTCACCCCGGACACCGACCTCTTCGACCTCGCCCAGCGTGCGTTCCTCGCGGCCCCCTCCTGGGCCGTCTGCGGGGCGGCCCTGCGCCTCGGCGCCGCGGCCGACGCGGAGCGGGCGGGGAGCTGGTTCGAGGAGCTCTCGGCGGGGCCCGGGCTGCTGCAGGTGGACGGCCCGAGTGCGCCGCTCGCCCAGGCGCTCGCAGGCGCGTGCACCGACCTCTCGCCGGAGTGGGCCCGGAGGCTGCTCGATGCCTGGCTCCTGGAGGAGGGCACGCCGCCGCTGGCGCGGGTGGCGGCCCTGCAGACCTTGACGCCCCAGCTGTTCGGGGACCCTGCGCTTGTTCGGGCCGTGATCGCGCTGCTGGAGCACGACGATCCGCGCGTCACGCGGGCGGCGGTCCAGGCCCTGGCCTCCATCGGGACCGAGGCGGCCCTGGAGGCTCTCGCCTCCCACTACCCGGGCACTGCGTCTCCGCGCGAGCGCCGCGCGATCGAGGCCCTCTTCCCCTTCGCCGAGTGACGACCGCGCCCCCGTCGGCGGCCGCACTCCCCGAGGAGGCACGCCAGGCGCTCGTGCGCGAGCTCCATCTCGCCCTGCTCTCGGAGGTCGGGGCGCGCTCCGTCTGCGACCACCTGCGGCGCAGGGTGCGCGATGCCGCCCTCGATGCGGTCCTCGCCCGGGTGAACGAGGAGGGAGCCACGGTCGTGGAGGAGGTGCAGGGACTGCTGCGGACCCTGGGGGCCGCGCCAAGGCGGACCAGCCTTCGCCGCCGCGTCCTGGCACGCCTCCTCGCCTCCTCGGCCCGTGTGCTGGGGCCTGCTCCGGTCGTCCGCATCGCCCAGGACGCCTCGGCCAAGGTCGCACGCTGGTACCTGCAGTACGCCTGGTTCCTGGCGGGGCACGGGGCCCTCGAGGAGGCCCGCACGTGCCAGCGCCTCGCAGCCACCAAGCGCCTGCACGCGGACTCCCTCGCGGCGTTCGTGCATCGCGTCTGAGCTGCCCGCACCCGCTCCGCGGCTAGCATCGGGGCATGACCTGGATCCGCACCGTCTCTCTCGAGGAGGCCACCGGGAGGCTGGCCCGCAGCTATCGCGCGGCCGTGGAGCGAGCAGGGCGCGTGTTCGGCATCGTGCGCGCCATGAGCCTGCACCCGCCCGTGCTCGACGCCTCGATGGGGCTCTACCGGGCCATCATGAAGGACGGTGCGGATGCGGAGGGCGACCTGGACCTGCGGCAGCGCGAGCTCCTCGCCACGGTCGTGAGCCGGGTCAACGACTGCCACTACTGAACGCTCTCCCATGGGGAGGACCTCCGTGTCGAGGTCCAGCGAGTGGGAGGAGCGGCCGAGGTCGCCGAGCAGGTGATGCAGGACTGGCAGGGGGCCGACCTCGGGCCCGCCGACCGGGCGCTGTGCAGGTTCGCCGAGCAGCTGACGCGCACTCCCGGAGCGGTGCGGGAGGAGGACGTGGAGGAGCTGCGCGCCGCGGGGTTCAGCGACGTGGCCCTGCATCGCGCCGTGCAGGTGATCGGCTACTTCAACTACATCAATCGCGTCGCGGACGCGGTGCACGTCGAGCTCGAACCGGAGATGCCGGACTACCCGGACGGGAGCCGCTGAGACCGCTTACCGAGGGCTCTCGGGACAGCGTCGTCTGGATCAGGGCCGCTCGCGGAGCAGGATGCTGCCCGGGGCCACGTCCTCGTGCACGGTCTCCGCTCCCGACGGCCACCGCACCGTGACCTGCACCGAGCCCTCGATCGGGCCGAGACCGAAGAGGAGCTCGGGGGCTGCGCTCGTGAGGTAGCCCTCGCCCGCGCGCAGGGTACGGCGCAGGAGGAGGTCGCCCGCCGTCACCGTGACCTCGGCCCCGATGCCGAAGGGATTGGCACCCTCTCCGCGGAGCTCGATCCGCAGGGAGCGGGCCCCGGCCGCGCGCGGGGCGTCGTTGCGGAGCAGGCGGGGGGCGCCGTTGTTCGCCGTGACCAGGAGGTCCTCGTCCCCGTCGCGGTCGAAGTCGCAGGCCACCACGCCGCGCGAGGCGCAGGGGTGTCCCTCACCGACCAGGTCCTGGGCGGCCTGCTCGAACGCGCCGGGCTTCGTGGCGAGGAACAGGTGGTCGGGCTGACCGACGCAGATGCCCGTCGAGCGGTAGTCGGGGCTCGTGTAGCCGTTCGCCACGTAGAGGTCGAGGTCGCCGTCCAGGTCGAGGTCCACCAGGGCCGGGCCCCAGCTCGTGACCCCGATCCCTGCCGCAGCGACCCCGGCTGCGATGGCCCCGTCCCGGATCCGCGGGCGGCGCGTGCGCCCGGTCATGCGCCGCTCCAGGAGGTTCAGGTAGAGCGCGTTGGCCTCCAGCTCCCAGTTGGTGAGGAAGACGTCCTCGTCCCCGTCGGCGTCGACGTCCGCGATGGCGAGGCCCATGCCCCCCCTGGGGTCGTCCATGCCGGCCTCGAGCGTGACATCGCGGAAGGTGCCGTCCCCCTGGTTCTCGAACAGGACGTTCGGGGTCACGTCGTTGGCGACGTACAGGTCCTGGTCGCCGTCCCGGTCGAAGTCCCACCACATGGCCTGCATGCCGAGGCCGGGCGCGTCCTGCGAGGCGTCGCCCACGGTGCGCGTCTTGGGGTCGTGCACGCCGAGCTCCTCGGCCACCTCCTCGAACGCGAGGACGCCCTCGTCGAGCCGGTTGCGCAGCAGCTGGTTGCGCTGCCCCGGGAACAGGTAGGGCAGCATCTCCAGCGGGTCCTCGCGCTGGATCCGCCGCTCCGCGTCCTCCGGCGGCATCAGGCTCGGGTCGTACTCCAGGTAGCTCGTCACGTACACGTCGAGGTCGCCGTCCCCGTCGTAGTCCGCGGCGCAGGCGGCCGCGCTCCAGAGCTCCAGGTCGGGCAGCAGGTCGCTCGCCTCGCTGAACGTGCCGTCCCCGCGCCCGAGCAGCAGGCGGTCGCGACCTTGATTGGCGAGGTAGAGATCGAGGTGCCCGTCGCCATCGGCGTCGAAGGCGAGCGCTCCCATCCCCGCGTCGCTGGCTCCGAGACCGGAGCCCTGGCTCGCGTCCCGGAAGCCGCCCTCGCCGTCGCTCAGGAAGAGGCGGTGGGGGAGGGGGTCCTGTTCGGGTCGCCCCGCGCCCTGGACCAGCACGAGGTCGGGATGGCCGTTCCCGTCGAAGTCGCCCCAGGCCGCTCCAGGACCCATCGTCGGGCGGATGTCCACCTGGAGGTCGGGACCCTCCAGGTGCACCAGCTCGATGCCGACCTCGCGGGCCACGTTCCGCAGCCACGGGCGGCGCCCCGTGGCTCCGGCCTCGATCGCCCGGCCGGCCACGCGCGGGGGCTCGACGACGTCGGCGACGATGGTGAGTGACTCGCCCTCCTCGAGGATGGACTGGTCACTGAGGTCGAGGCTCAGGGCGCCTCGCTCGAAGCGGGCGGAGGTCCAGCTCCCGAGGCGCGGCAGGCGGACCGGGCGCAGGCGCTCGACGTAGTAAGCGTGGTCGAGTGGGGCCGCGGCCTCCACGCGGGTCGTGGCGCCCGGCGAGAGCAGGACGGCCGCCGCGCGTGCACCGCGCCCGAGGACCGAGCGCTGGTCGCTCGCCGTGACCGCTCCGGGCGCGCCGGCGACGAGGACCAGCGCGTTCCAGCGCCCTGGGGGCGCTTGCAGGTCGAGGGTCCCCGCC
>WTJQ01000015.1 GCA_011524785.1 Planctomycetota bacterium
CACGGAGGGCGAGTTCGACGGAGCCCTGTCGGGCCTGCTCAACAAGTCGGCCAACCACGAGCGGGACCAGCGACTCCAGGTCTCGAGCCTGGGCGAGGAGCTGGCCTGCACCAACGACTTCCGGCTCGCGGCAGCCGTCCTCTCCTCCCAGCGCTTCTGGATCCCGCAGCAGGGCAAGGAGACCGACCGCTTCCGGCAGTTCGCACAGGCCGTACGGCGCCTGAAGAGTGAGCTCCAGATCTCGGACCGAGGGGTCGCCTCCCTCTGGAGGTTCGGCGTGACCCTCGACTGGCTCCGGGGCAACAGCATCATGGACGACTCCGACGGTCACCTCGACGCGCTCCTCCACACGGCTGGGACGCCGGAGAGGGCGAGCATGGCGAAGCGCATCGTCGACACGGTCCGGGACGATGAGCACCCCCACACGGCCAGCTGAGCCTGCGATGCCCTCCTGGCTCGAGCTCGCGGCCCTCGTGCCGCACCAGGGTCCCTCCAAGGCCGAGCTGAAGGCCTTCGAGGTGCTCGTCCGTGCCCTCGCCGAGCTCCATGTGGGGCTCCCGAAGTGGGTGCTGTGGGACCTCGCGACGGTGGGTCGCGAGCGGCCGACTCGTCGAGGGAGCAGCTTCCTCCTCGATCGCGACGGGCGGGCCTGGCTCCAGTGGCTGAACGGTGACTGGCGGCCGCTCTTCGCCGGTCGCCGGGTCGATGGGCTGGGCGCGACGGCCCTGCTGCAGCTCGCCTCGATCACGGACTCTTGGAGTCCGGGCGCAGGTGCGGTCGCCGAAGTCGACGGCTGGTCCTGGAGCGGGGGGGGGCGGCTCGCGCGAGCCGCCCGTGAGCGGGAGGAACCGGTGCGGCTGCTGGGTCGGTCCGTCATGGCGGAGCTCCTCGAGTTCTCGGAGCGGCCCGACCCGTTCCTCGGCGCGGCCGGTGGCAGCTCCGCTCGCGAGCAGCACGAGAGGATCCGGCTGATCGGCTCCTTCACCAGTTCTCGCTCCGACAGGCTTCAGGAGGGGGCAACGGGTGAGTTCGACACGCGGTCCCCTGGTCCGCTCCCCGAGAACGTCGGTCGGATCGACCCCTTCGAGTTCGTCCTCGCCCGCGAGGTGCCCAGCTACTTCACGCAGCGCGTCGCCGAGAACCAGGTCGGTCAGCGGTTCTTCAAGGTGCCCAGGCACAAGAACACGGTGCCGAGGGTCCAGGTCCGGATCGAGCTCCGGGACACGCTCGAGAGCCATCGGTTCCCCGAGAAGGGTCTCCCGCCCGCGAGCCGCGAGCGACTCCTCGTGGCAGCCCTCGTCGCGGGTCTCGCGCGTCGTACGCACCCCACCGAGACGTCTGGTGCGCCCGAGATGGAGCTGCACCTGGCCATCCATACGCACTCGCCCCTCCCGGCGTTCCCCAATGCCTCCGTCGGGGTCGGTCCAGAGCTCCTCAGGGCCTGGTCCGTCCAGGGACGAGGGCCCGTGGTGCAGTGGCTCTCGGAGCAGCTCCCCCTGTTCGCCAGCTCCACACCGACGAGACGCTCCCAACCCTCGGCGCCGAGCGCCGGGGCCTCGCAGGCGGGCCAGGGGCCCTTCTGGGACCGGCGCGTCTGCGTCATCGTGGGGGGCGGTCTCGCGGCGCTCGCGACGAGTCCGCCCACGGGCTCCTGGGACCTCGAGCTCCAGGTCGAGGCTGCAGGCGCCGAGGCGTGGCGCTTGAGGGAGCGCATCCTGGGGCCCGTCCGAGGCGCGCGCTCCGAGGAGGAGATCCTCGCGGACGTCCAGGAACTCACCCTGGGAACGCAGGCCCTCGCCGCGCGCCAGCCCCCCGAGTCGCTCGCGCCCATCATCGATCTGTGACCATGGACCCCGTCGCCCACTATCGGTTCCATCACCGCCACGACGCCTTCAATGCGGCCCAGTGGCTCCTGATCGAGGCGGGAGCCAGCCAGCCGAAGGTCCGGCGGCGGATCGAACTCCATCTGCCGGAGCGTGGCGAGCCCGTCCTCCGGCTGGGCGAGGCCAGCGCCAAGGAGCACGAGTCCCTGCAGCGCCTGGGCCGCCTCGTTCAGGACGCGTCCATCGAGGGCCTCGAGTGGAAGCGGCTCGATGCAGCGCTCGATGCCGTGAAGCTCAGGGCTGCGAGCATCGACCCCGGAATGACCCTGCTCGCCCTGCCGAAGACGGGCGAGGGGTTGGAGCGAGCCCTCATCTCCCTCGCCGACCTCGGCGTTCCGAATCAGAGGATCGTCACCT
>WTJQ01000397.1 GCA_011524785.1 Planctomycetota bacterium
GCGCGCGCGTCGTCGAGGTGGCGGTCGAGGCTGCTCATGGTCACGGGGCGAGGGAGGGGACGAAGGCGCTGCTGACGGTGCGGTGCGCCTCCAGAGCGAGCTCCTTGCGGTCCTCGCCGACGGGGCGCGCGGCGGGGAACCGTAGCGTCGCAACCGCCGATCGTAGCTTGAGGGCTCCCCAGAAGTGCGGGGCGAAGTCCATGTCGCCCCACCAGCACAGGACGAGGTGAGCGGGGGGCTGATCCTCCGGCGTCCGGTACTGCAGCGAGAACGGCGCGACCGGGACCTCCGCGTCGACCGCGACCTGGAAGAGGGACGCCCGGAAGGGGAGGACCTCCGCTCCGCGGGTGCTGGTCCCCTCGGGGAAGACCACGGCGCCCTCGCCCCGGCGTAGGGCGCTCTCCAGGGCCGAGCCCGTGCGCTTGAGGTCGCGCTTGCGGCCGCGATCGAGGTACACGGTCCCCGCGAGAGTGGCGAGGTGCCCGGCGAGGGGCCACCCCGCGACCTCGGCCTTCGAGACGAAGCGCGCCTCGAGGCGGCTCAGGAGGACGAGGATGTCGAGCCAGGACAGGTGGTTCCCGACGGCCAGGAACGGAGGGCGCGGCGGTGCGCCCTCCTGCACCACGCGGATCCCCATCACGAAGAGGGTCGCGCGCGCCCACGTGCGGGTGAGCAGGCAGCGGAGCGTGACTGCGGGAGCGGGCGCGACGCGCTCCAGGAGCCGAGCTCCCAGGAGGCAGGGATAGAGGGGCACGAGGCAGATCCCCATGCCCACGAGCCTCAGCGCTGCCCGGACCGCGCCCATCAGGGTGCGCCAAGCCCTCCGAAGCGACGGAGATGGCCCTCGTCCAGTTGAACGTGGGTGAGGAAGTCCAGGGTCCCGAAGACTCGATCGCGTGCGGGCGGGCCGAGAATCGTCGCACCGTATCGCAGGTAGCTCGCGAAGAGGCGGGGCGTCTCGACCTCCGGGATCGCGGCCACCTGCTCGGGCGTGGCCTCGCACTCGTAGCCTGCGCGAGGCGCGACCCGGAGCTTCGGGTGCATGCGGCCGGCCTCGGCCAGCTGCTGCGCGAAGCGCAGGCCCACGGCCGGGTCCTGCGACGTCAAGGAGCTGCAGCCGAACATGGCGCTGCGCCCATTGTGCTGTGCGTACGCGATCAGTCCCTGCCAGAGGAGGAACAGCGTGCGTCGGTCCCGGTGCCCCTTGGCCACGCAGGCGCGACCGAGCTCGACGAGCTGGGCCTGATCGTCCACGGGGAGCCCGGCCAGGTCGAACTCGCTGCCCGAGTACCAGCCGCGCCCCTCCAGAGCACCCTCGAGGGTCTGCATCCGGTAGGTCCCGACGCAGGCCCCGGACTCGACGTGCTCGACGAGCAGATGCTGGCACTGGAGGTCGTACTCGTCCTCGTCCAGGCCGCTCACGTAGGACTCTGGGAGCCCCTCGCCGAGCTCGAGGTTGAACACCTCGAACCGCAGTCGCCGGACGGCCTCGAGGTCACGTTCGTCCTGGGCGAAGCGCAGTCGATAGGAGCCGCTGACCGCCTGCAGGAGCGGAGTGCGCTCCTCGTGGGGGAGGCGCGGGCCTCCGGCGGTGTGGCGCTGGATCGGTGCGGGCGTGAGGTGGAGGGTCATGGCCCACTCATTGGGCGGCCCCGGGGCGTCCGCCCTCCAGTCAGGTGTGTCTGAGTCCTGGATCAAGGCAATGTTGGCTTCGGACATCCTGTGGGTCGACTCCTCGGCTCAGGAATCCGGCGTCTGGCCTAGGCTGGGGGAGCGGAGAGATCGTCCGCGCCGAACCCATGCGTTGCTCTTACGTGCTCACGGTGCTGCTGACGTGCGGGCCCCTGCTTGGCCAGGGGGCAGACGACTGCTCGAACCCGACCGTGCTTCCGGGCGAGGGGGTCTTCCCCTTCGACACCACCTCGGCCACGACCGACGGGGCCCCGGACGCGGCCTGCCTGCAGTTCGGGACCGCCCAGATCGAGCGGGACGTCTGGTTCTCCTGGACCGCCCCGGCCGCCGGGCTCGCGCGGGTCGAGACCTGCGGGGCCACGGCCGTCGACACGCGGCTCGCCGCGTACCAGGGCGCGACCTGCGGAGGCCCGGTCCTCGCCTGTGCCGACGACGACTGCGGCCTCCAGTCGAGCCTGACCTTCGCCTGCGACGCCGGGGAGACCTTCCTCCTCCGGCTGGGGAGCTACCCCGGGACCCCCGGAGGCACGGGCAGCCTGACGGTGAGCGTCCTCGCTCCCGTGATCGACGCAGCGACGGGCCATGCCTACCTGGTCGTCACCAAGCAGCTGGACTGGTACACGGCGCGCGACGCGGCCTCGGCCCTGGTGTTCCAGGGGCAGGCTGGGCACCTGGTCACGATCGGGGATCAGGCCGAGCGTGACTTCCTGGTGAGCAGCCTCACCTTCGATCGTGCCTGGATCGGTCTCGAGCAGGACACGAGCTCGAGCATCTACAGCGAGCCGGCCGGGGGCTGGGGCTGGGTCACCGGGGAGATCTTCTCCTTCACCAGTTGGCGCGCGGGCGAGCCCAACGACAGTCCCGCCGGCGAGAACCACGCGGAGATGTTCGCGGACGGCACCTGGAACGACGCCGAGTTCTTCAGCGGCGTCGTCGGGGCCTACATCGTCGAGTTCGAGCCCGGCGCGCTGGCGTTCTGCCAGCCGGCCAACCCGAGCAGCGTGGGGACCCCGGTCACCCTGGCCGACTCCGGGCCCGGAGGGGGCGTCTACCACCTCGAGGCCACCGGCGGCCCGCCGGGGGAGTTCGGCATCTTCCTCGTCGCGGCCCTTCCCTCGGCCCCGGTCACGGTGAGCGCGGGCAACCTCTGCCTCGCTCCGCCGCTGGGACGCTACACGCAGACCGCAGGGCCGGGACTCGACAGCATCGGGCAGTTCGACAGCGCGGGCCGCCTGAACAACTTCGCGGGGACCTCGAGCGTCGGCTCAGGCTTCGACGTGCCCGCCGTGCTCCCAAGTCCGCCCGGGGGACTGATCCTCCCGGGCAGCACCTGGTGCTTCCAGCTGTGGTACCGCGACGTCGGAGGCGTGAGCAACTTCTCCGACGGCCTCGCGGTCACCTTCTGACAGAGGCGGAGCAGGCCTGCAGGCCGAGGCGTGCCTACGCGGGTCAGCCGAGGAACGGGTAGCGCCAGTCCGTCGGGGGCACGAAGGTCTCCTTGACCGTGCGGGGGCTGACCCAGCGCATCAGGTTCAGGATCGAACCCGCCTTGTCGTTGGTGCCGGAGGCGCGCGAGCCTCCGAAGGGCTGCTGACCCACCACGGCGCCGGTCGGCTTGTCGTTGATGTAGAAGTTGCCGGCCGCGAAGCGCAGGCGATCCATGGCGTGGCGGAGGCCGACCCGGTCCTGCCCGAAGATCGCCCCCGTGAGCCCGTACTCGCTCGTGTCGGCGCACAGGTCGAGGGCCTCGTCCAGGCGCGCGTCGTCGTAGGGGTAGACGGTGAGCACTGGGCCGAAGAGCTCGGTCCGCACGAGGTCGTGCTTGGGATCGCTGGTCTCCACCACGGTCGGCTCGATGAACCAGCCGGTGCTGCGGTCACAGGTGCCTCCGAGGACGACCTTGCAGGCGCTGTCCGCTCGGGCCCCCTCGATGGCGGTGGAGAGCTTGGTGAAGCTCTTCTCGTCGATCACGGCGCCGAGGAAGTTCGAGAAGTCACGCACGTCGCCCATGCGCATCTCCGCGAGGATGCCCCCGAGCTCCTCGAGCACCTGGGGCCAGAGGGAGCGCGGCACGTACGCGCGGCTCGCGGCCGAGCACTTCTGGCCCTGGTACTCGAAGGCGCCCCGGGCGAGGGCGACGGCGAGGGCTCGCACGTCCGAGTCGGGCAGGGCCATCACGAAGTCCTTGCCGCCCGTCTCGCCGACGATGCGGGGGTAGCGCCCATAGGTCGGCAGGTTGGATGCGATGGTGCCCCAGATGCCGTTGAAGACCTGGGTCGAGCCGGTGAAGTGGACCCCCGCGAGGCGGCCATCCGCGAGGGTGGCGTCGCCGACCTGCTGGCCGCCGCCCGGCACGAAGTTCACGACCCCGGGGGGGAGGCCGGCCTCCATCAGGAGCTGCATGCAGTACCAGTTCGACAGCACCGAGGTGCCGGACGGCTTCCACAGGGCGGTGTTCCCGAGCATGGCCGGAGCCGTCGGGAGGTTGGCCGCGATCGAGGTGAAGTTGAACGGCGTGATGGCGAACACGAAGCCGTCGAGGGGGCGGTGCTCCAGCCGGTTCCAGCAGCCCGCGGAGGACTGCGGCTGCTCTGCGTAGAGCTGCTCCATGTAGCGGGCGTTGAAGCGCCAGAAGTCCGCCAGCTCGCAGGCCGCGTCGATCTCGGCTTGGTGGGCGGTCTTGCTCTGACCGAGCATGGTCGAGGCGTTGATCCGGTCCCGCCAGGGGCCCGTCAGCAGGTCGGCGGCCTTCAGGAAGATCGCGGCGCGCTCCTCCCAGGGCATGCGCTCCCACCCAGCGCGGGCCTCGGTCGCGGCGTCCGCGGCCCGCGTCACCTCGGCTGCTCCCGCCCGGTGGTACGTGCCCAGGTCCAGCCCGTGGTCGTGGGGGCAGCGCATGCTCCCCAGGTCGCCGGTCCGGACCTCCTCGCCCCCGATGACCAGGGGCACCTCCAGGGGGGTGCTGGCCTGACGGGCCAGCTCGGCCTCCAGCGAGGCGCGCTCGGGGCTGCCGGGCGCGTAGCCGAGGACGGGTTCGTTGTGGGGGTCCGGGGTCGTGAAGGTGCCGTGGGTCATGGTCGGGGCGAGCGGGGTCGCGCGTCGCGGCGCGCATTCTCGGGCCCGATGGAGGGTCGAGTCCACCCCGAGCCGCTCCATGCTTCCCCCCCGGTCGGTGCAGCCGCATCATGGGTCTCCACGAGCGCACCCGGCGCTCGGCCCACGGCCCCACCCTCACCGCCATGCACGACCTCCTGCGTCCCTCCGCCCTGCTCCTCTCGAGCCTCCTGCTCGCCTCCTGCTCGATCACCGTCGAGGCCACGTCCGACCCGGCGGGCGAGGACACCCTTGAGCTGCACGAGGAGCACGACGGCCACGACGGCCACGAAGAGGCCGATCACAGCGCCCACGAAGAGGGCGCTCATGAGGATGAGGGTGCCCAGGAGCAGGACAGCGAGCGTCCCGCCGCCAAGCGCGAGGCCCAGCGCCCGCAGCTGGAGCGAGCCGTGGAGCTCGCAAGACGAGATCTTCAGATCGCCGAGTACGAGGCCAGCATGGCGCTCGAGGCGGCGGGCTGGGCCGTCGAGGCGGCCGATGCCAAGCTGGCCGTGGCGACCGAGCGCCTCGAGCGCTTCGGGGCCCTCGAGCGGGACCACCAGGAGGAGGAGTCCCAGATGGGCGTGGACCGCGCGGAGGACCGCCTGGTCCGCGAGCAGCAGGACCTGCAGGGCATCCTCGACATCTACGCGGAGGAGACCGAGGCGCGCTCCCGGGACGAGATCATCCGACGTCACCGCCAGAGCGTGATGTTCGCCGAGCGGGGCCTCGAGATGGCGGAGCGCGCGCACGCCCTGAAGGTCGAGCACGAGCTCCCGGCTCGCCAGCGGGAGCTGGAGCGCGCCGTGCGCGAGGCCGATCAGGCCCTCGATGCGGCCCACGACCGCCGCAGCAAGCAGGAGCTCGTGAACCAGCGCGACCTGCTCCGCAAGCGCGGCGCCCTCGAGGACGCCGAGCGCAAGCTCGACGAGCTGGACCGCGAGGCCGACGCGTGAGCCTGCTCCTGGTTGCGAGCGTCCTCCTCGCGCCGCCTGCGGCGCTCCAGGAGGACGAGCCGCGGGTTCTCCCGCGCGTGGAGGCTCCCGAGGTCGACCGCGAGGTCCGTCGCCTCTCCATGGAGGAGTCGCGCGCGTCGCTCGAGCGCGCCGTCGGGTTCCTGATCGAGAGCCAGACGCCGGAGGGCACGTGGGGGAGCCAGGCGCCGGACTGCCTGCTCGAGCTCGGCTTCGCCCTGGAGACCTACTACTCGTGGCAGGTGGGGGCTCACGCGCTGGGCACCATGGCCCTGGCGGCGGGCCCTGACGAGCCCCGGCGCCGAGCGGCCCTGGACCGGGCCGTGGAGTGGCTCATCGAGGCCCGCCCCTCGACCCGCGGCGCGGACTGGGACGTGGACAAGGTCTGGAGCACCCTCTACGGCTTCGTGGCCTGCGTGGAGCTCCTGGAGGATCCCCGCCTGAAGGAGGGCGAGCTCGGTGCCCGTCTGGACGCCCGCGGCCGCGAGTTCCTGTCCGTGCTCCTCGACCATCAGTCGGAGATGGGAGGCTGGGCCTACTACGACGACCCGCCCTACGACCGGGTGCAGACCTGGGCCACCAGCTTCTGCACCGCCCTCGTGCTGCCCTCCCTCGTTCGTGCCAAGGAGCGCGGCTGGGACCTCGAGCAGCGCGTGATCGATCGCGCGCTCAAGTACGTCCAGCGCTGCATGCTCCCCAACGGGGCCTACGAGTACGACCTGAATCCGCAGGCGCGGCTCACGGGCATCGAGCACATCAACCGCATCGAGGGCAGCCTCGGGCGAACGCAGGTGTGCCACTGGGCGCGCCTCGCGTGTGGCGACGAGCGGGTCACCGCGGAGGACGTGGAGGCGGGGCTCGGAGCCCTCTTCCAGCACCACGGGTTCCTCGACCACGCCCGCACGCGGCCCGTGCCCCACGAGGGCTTCCACGCGAACGCGGGCTACTTCTACTTCTTCGCGCACTACTACGCGGCCAAGGTGATCAACACCCTGCCGGAGGCCCGGCGTGAGGAGTGGCACGCGCTGCTGCGCCCTCACATCACGAAGACCCAGTGGACCTCCGGCGCGATGAGTGACTTCATGGACGCTGGCTACGCCCTGACCTCCGCCACGGCGTTCTCCATCCTCGCCCTCGAGGAGGGGATGAAGCGATGAGGCCCGAGGTCGCGGAGCTCCTCCAGGCTTGGCTCGAGGAGCGACTGTCCGACGGGGCCCGTGCCTTCCTCACGACCGCGCGTGAGGAGATCGCGGCCGGGGTCGAGCCTCGGCGGCTGGGCATGCTGCTCGGCCTCGCGAGCCGCCACGCTCGCGACCGCTCCCCGCTGGCACCCTCGCCCGAGGAGCTGGCTGCCGCCGCGTCCCTCGTGCCGGGCTGGCTCCCCGAGCGCTGGGGACAGCTGGAGTCCCTGCGCGTGGCGCTCCTGCTGACGGTCCCCGACGGCGAGGGTCTCGAGGCCACGATCGAGTTCCTGTTCTCGCGCGCGGACGAGGGAGAGAGCCGTGCCCTCTTCCGGGCCCTGGGGCTCGCGTCGGATCCAGGGCGCTTCCTGTGGCGGCTGCAGGACGGCTGCCGCACGAACATCGTCCCGGTGTTCGAGGCGATCGCCTGCGACACGCCCTTCCCCGCCCGCGGGTTCGACGACGTGGCGTGGCGTCAGCTCTGCATCAAGGCGGTGTTCATCGGGGCGCCCCTGTGGCGCGTCCAGGGTCTGGACGGTCGTCTGGACGGCGAGCTCGCGCGGATGGCGCTGGATCTCGTGGAGGAGCGTCGGAGCGCCGGCCGCGCGATCCCCGCCGATCTCTGGCTGTGCGTGGGAGGGTTCGATCAGGATCGAAGCCTCCCCGCGCTGCAGGCCGAGCTCCGGGACGGCGACGCCGAGGGCCGCGCGGCGGCCCTGCTCGCCCTGGGGCGCGCGGGCGCGGCGAGGGATCTCGATGGGTCCGAACTGGGTGCGGGGGACGCGGAGTGGCTCCGGATCGCGCAGGAGGGGCACCCTGCGCAGACCCTCTGGGGTACCCTGCCCGGCCGTCGGGCGGACCGCGCCTGACGCACGAGATCCCAGCCATGCGCTTCTTCGACCCGCACATCCACTGCACGAGCCGGACGACCGACGACTACGAGGCCATGGCGAGGGCCGGGGTGCGGGCGGTCGTCGAGCCCGCCTTCTGGCTCGGACAGCCCCGCACCACGGTGGGGGCCTTCGTCGACTACTTCGCCAGCATCCTCGGCTGGGAGCGCTTCCGCGCCTCGCAGTTCGGCATCAGCCACTACTGTGCGATCGGCCTGAACTCGAAGGAGGCCAACAACGAGGGCCTCGCGCGCGAGGTCCTCGAGATCCTCCCGGACTACGCCCTGAAGGAGGGCGTGGTGGCCATCGGTGAGATCGGCTACGACGAGATCACGCCCGCGGAGGAGCGTGCCTACGAGGCTCAGCTGGCCTTCGCCGTCGAGCACGACATGCCCGTGATGGTGCACTCCCCGCACCGGGACAAGAAGCGTGGCATCCAGCGCTCCCTGGACGTGGCCAAGAACGCGGGCGTTCCGATGGAGAAGCTCGTCATCGACCACAACAACGAGGAGACCGTCCAGGACGTGCTCGATGCTGGCGCCTGGGCCGCCTTCACCATCTACCCGCACACGAAGATGGGCTCCGAGCGCATGGTCGAGCTGGTCCAGCAGTACGGGCCGCGTCAGATCATCGTCGACAGCTCTGCCGACTGGGGCGTCTCGGACCCGCTGAGCGTCCCGAAGACCGCGGCCCTCATGCTCGAGCGCGGGGTGGATCCCGAGGCCGTGCGCCTCACCACCTGGCAGAACGCCCTCGATGCCTACGCTCAGTCGGGGCAGATCGACGTCGAGGCCCTGGAGTCGACCCTCGAGGTCGATCAGCGTCAGCTGTTCAGCGACAACTCGGTGCTGCGCGGTCAGGAGCCGCGCGTCGACGGCGCCGTCCCCAACTGACCGAGGGGCGTCGCGCCCGAGGCGAGGAGACTCCGAGAGCCAGCGCCAACGGGGACCCTGTGCCCCCTGCGCTGCACTCAGGCTCAGCTACGCGCTGCGGCCAGCCCGAGCAGGCGCGCGGCGTTCCCGCCGAAGACGGCTCGATGGTCGTCGTCGGTCGCACCGAGGGTGTCGAGGATCGCCTGCTGCTCGGCGAACCGGTCCTGGCGCCAGCCACGCGGCCAGGTCCCTGAGTCCGTGCCGAACAGCACGCGCTCCGAGCCGAGGGCGGCGAGCGTGCGGTCGAAGACCGCGTGGAGGTCGATGCCCTCGGGCTGGGTGCGCACCCAGGCGTTCGAGGAGGAGGTGTCGATGAACACGTTGGAGCTCTGGGCACCGGCCATGAGGCATTCGCGGAAGTAGCCCGCGCCGAAGTGCGGGATCACGAAGCGGGCGTCGGGGTGCGCGTCGGCCGCCGGGACCACGAAGAGCGGATCCGCGAGGGTCACGTCCGCCGTGCGGGGGAACCCGAGGCGGTCGCGCAGGGGAACGGTGAACAGGCCGCAGTGGACGTACGCGAGCCCCTGGACCCGCGCCAGGACCTGCAGCACGGGCGCGACCCGCGGGTCGCGCCCGTGCTGCAGGTCCTG
>WTJQ01000429.1 GCA_011524785.1 Planctomycetota bacterium
GTCCTGGACATCTCGATTACGCGGCAGACGCCGCGAGGTTTCCCAGACGCTCGCGAACCCTTCCAGGTTCCCCAGCTCAGGGGCGCCCGCCGCGCGCTCCTCCAGCGGCACAACGTCGCCACCGGGCCACAGGGCCCGGTCACAGGCCCCAGCAACCGCCAGGGCGAAGGCGGCCCCATCGCCGGCCAGCTGCACCTCGCCCTCGAGCCCCACGAGGAGCTCGCCAGGACGCCAGCCGAGCCCGGCTCCCTGGGCCACCGGATCGCCCGGCACCCGCGTGGACCGCTCGGCCTCCAGGGTCCACCCAAGGCCCGAGACGCCGGCGGCCCCGGCCTCGAGCTCTGCGGTCCCCGCTGGACGCACCACGCGCAGCCACGGCTCTCCCGAGCCCTCGAGCTCATGCCCGCGGGCGGCAGCCCAGGACTCCACGGCGAGCCGTACGACCTCCGGCAGACCGGGGTCGAGAGCCACGTGCCCACGACGCGCCGCGTCCGGACGCGCCTGCAGCTCGCTGCCGTCGAACCAGACGGCGCCAGCCGGCCCCACGCTCACGAGTCCCGGCACGGCCTCCCCGCCGCTCGCGGCCAAGCCAGCCCGCACGGGCGCCTCCGGCGCGCGGTCGGTCAACCACCACGTCCCGCGCCGGTCGAGGGTCGGCCAGTCCGGCTCGGGACGAGGCGGCCCCTCGAACCAGTCCGACGGCGGCTCACGCCCCTCGATCTCGAGGCCCGGCTCGTCGCCCGCCACGAGGAGCAGCGGCGCCTCGCCAAGCTCGTCGAGGAGCGCCTCCAGGGCGCCCCGCCAGCGCGGACGATCCTCCGCGAGCTCGAGGCCCATGGAGGGGCTGCGGTCGACGATCACCCGCCACGGATGCGGCGCCTCCACCGAGCCGAGCCGCGGCCGCGCGAGAGCGAGGACCGCGAACACCATCGCCAGGGCCAACAGCAGCCGCGCCAGGGGCACGTGCCGCCGCGGCACGGCGCTCGCCGCGTCCTCCGCACGCGGCAGGAGTTCGAGGGTCGACAGCAGCCCGGGCCGCGGCGCGCCGCGCACGAGCGAGCGCAGCAGGGCCACCAGCGGCAGGAGCAGCAGACCCAGGAGCAGCGGCGCCTGGAAGGTCATGGCCGGACCCCCGCTCGCGAGGCCGGCGCACGACCTCGCGCGTTCCTGCAGGCCGCCGTCATCCGGTGCCCCCTTCCAGGATCGCGCGCGCCCGCTCCTCGAAGGGCACGGCCGAGGACCCCACCGACCAGCGCAGGCCGGGCCGACCGGCCGCACGCGCCCAGCCCTCGAGCCAGGCCTCGAGCCGCTGGTCGTAGTGCCCCATCGCGTCGGACCCGCCCGCGAGCCGCGAGCCCTCTCCCTCGGGGTCGAACCAGCGCACGACTCCCTCCTGCGGGGGCGCCAGCTCCTCCGGCGCGAGCACCTGCGCGAGGGCGAGCTCGCGGCCTGGGCGCTCCCAGGGCGCGAGGTCCCGGGGCTCCGCGCCCACCAGGTCCCCCACGACGACGACGAAGCCACAGCCGTTCGGTGGACGCCAGGACCCGAGCAGCTCGGCGAGTCCGCCGGAGCCTCCGGCCTCCAGGGTGCCGAGGCCCTCCAGGAGTCGCCCGAGGGGAGCGCCGCGCCGCACCTCGAGCGGTGGAGCCGCCCCCGTCACGACCTGGACGGTCGCGCCCCCGCGGGCGCCCACCGCCGCCACCGCCGCGGCCAGCGTGGCACCGGCGCTGAGCTTCCCCGGCTCGCCCAGCCCCATCGACGCACTCGTGTCGAGCACGACCGCCCACGACTCCGCGGCCTCGCGGCGCGTCCGCCGCACGAAGGGCTGGTCGCTCCGGGCAAGGAGGCCCCAATCGAGGCGCCGCAGGTCCTCCCCAGCCCGATAGGGCCGATGGCCCACGAACTCCTCCCCTGCGCCGAGGAGAGATCCGCTCCCCGCACCCTCACGACGCTCGCGCCGCGCGGCCACGCGCGGGACGAAGGCCTCGAGCCGCGCGGCGAAGCCCTCCGGCCACACGACTCGCGGCGCCGGGAGCTCAGGCCTCGGGCGCGGGGTCGCCATCAGGCGTCCGCGGTCCTCCGAATGCCGACCAGGGTCCAGTCGTCGTCCCGCAGGCCCCCGCCGTGCTCATGGGCGGCGGCGGCCACGGCCTCGCACAGGTCCTCGGCCGAGCCGCCTCGGCTCCCGACCTCGGCCAGCACGCGCCGGACCCCCTCCTCCCCGAAGAGT
>WTJQ01000631.1 GCA_011524785.1 Planctomycetota bacterium
GAGAAGGAGCGCGGCCGGGATGGCCGGCCCATCGACTCTCCCCGAAGGCACTTGGGGCCACAAGGGGGGAGCCCGGGCGCGCCCGCAGCGCCTCGCCCGACGGGGTCCCCAGGCCGCTCCAGGCCCACGAGGAGCGGGTGCGTGCTTCCGCCGCTGACCTCGGGACCCGCAAGGAAGGCTGGAGAATCACCAGAGCGTTGACGTCTCCTTAATCGATCCTTCGCTCCGAAGGGCAGAATCCGGGCAGATCGCACGGCGCCTTCACGGCGCCTTTGGAGACGACGCCCTCACCACGGATGTCCAAGCAATCCATCCTCATCATCGAGGACGACCTCGATATCGCGGAACTCCTGCAATACAACCTGCAGAAGGACGGCTACCCCGTCCGCACGAGCCGCGACGGCGAGAGCGGGCTGCATGCGGCCCGCAAGTTCAAGCCGGACCTCATCCTCCTGGACCTGATGATGCCGGGGATGGACGGGCTCGAGGTCTGTCGCCACCTCAAGCGTGATCCTGGGACGGCCTCGATCCCGCTCATGATGATCACGGCCAAGGACGCTGAGAGCGACGTGGTCCTGGGCCTCGAGCTCGGCGCCGACGACTACGTCTCGAAGCCGTTCTCCCCGCGGGAGGTGCTGGCTCGCGTCCGGGCCATCCTGCGCCGCGGCACGAAGCCCGCCGAGTCCGGCAAGTCACGCGTCGAGGCCGGGCCCCTCGTCCTGGATCGCGAGCGCCACGAGGCTCGGGTGAGTGAGGAGCTGGTGGACGTCACGCGTGCCGAGTTCCGGCTCCTCTGGGCCCTCGTCTCCCAGCCCGGTCGGGTGTTCGCCCGGGACGAGCTCGTCGAGTACATCACCGCTGGCGAGGCCCTCATCGGGGATCGCAACGTGGACGTCCACATCAGCGCCCTGCGGAAGAAGCTCGGGGCCCACGGCGATCTGATCCAGACGGTCCGGGGCGTCGGGTACAAGTGCCGGGACTACTAGGTCCCGACTCCCTTGCGCCAGTCCACGCACTTCCGCCGCCTCGCGGTCGGCCAGGCCGTCCTCATCGCCCTGACGACGACGGTTCTCGGCGCCCTGTTCCTCAGCAGAGCGTCACAGTCCATCGAGCGGGGCCTGGCGAACCAGCTCGAGTCGCAGGCCCTCCTCCTGCTCCCCGCGGCCGAGGCCGACTTCGAGCGCTACGGGGCGGACCCGACGTTCGCCGCGTTCCACCGGGCTCAGGCGCTCGCCCTGAGCCAGGAGACGAGTGCTCGGGTGACCTACATCAAGCGCTCGGGCGAGGTCGTGTTCGACACCGAGGCGGAGGGCGTGGAGATGGAGAGCCACGAGGATCGGCCGGAGGTGCTGGCCGCACTCGCGAGTGGGGCCGGTTCGGACCAGCGCCTCTCCCGCACCCTCGATCTCGATCACTTCTACCTGGCCCGGACCGCGGGCCCCGCCAGCGGGATCGTGCGCGTGGCCCTGCCGATGGACGAGTACTCCAACGAGGCGGACGCGTTGCGCTCCAGCACGCTGCTGGTCGCCCTCCTCGCGGGCCTCGTCTCGGTGGGGCTGGGCCTGTGGTTCGCGCGGAGTGCCTCCCTCCCCATCCAGCGCGTCTCACGTGCGGCGGAGGCACTCCGTAGGCGCGAGCTCTCGTCCATGGAGGAGCCCAAGGTCGCGGACGAGGTGGAGCTGGTGGGGCAGACCCTCTCCGATCTCACCATCGAGCTGCAGGACAAGATCGAGGACCTCGCGGCTGACGAGGCGCAGATGCGGGCCATGATCGCGGGCATGGTCGAGGGTGTGATCGCCATCGACGCCGACAACGCGATCACCTTCTCGAACCGCGCGGCCCGCGAGTTCCTCAGCCTGACCCGGGACCAGGCGAGCGACTCCATCGAGAGCCTCCTGCAGGCGCCCGGCCTCGCGGAGCTCGTGGAGCGCGCGCGCAGCAGCGACACGGCGGCGAGCACCGAGCTCGACCTGAACTCGCCCACTGGGTGGCGCTCCCTGCTGGTCAAGGCCCATCGGTTCGCCGCCGTGGGGCGGACCGGAGTGGTGCTCGTGTTCGAGGACGTGTCTGAGCTGCGGAAGCTCGAGCGGGTGCGGCGCGACTTCGTCGCCAACGTGAGCCACGAGCTCAAGACGCCCCTGACCTCGATCCGAGGGTTCGTCGAGACCCTGCTCGACGGCGCCCTCGAGGACCCCGACAACAACCGGCGCTTCCTCGACAAGATCGAC
>WTJQ01000605.1 GCA_011524785.1 Planctomycetota bacterium
CCGGGCGGGCCGGCCATCGCCCGGGAGAATAGGCCATTCCACGCGTCGAGCCACGGGTGCTCGCGGATGGGGGCTTGGACCAGGGGTTGGCGAGCCCCAGGGGCGCGCCCCTCCTGCCCTCACCCGGCAACTCGTGCGGGCGGTGGGGCGGGTTTGGCAGACTCCGCGCGATGCATCCGCGTCCCCACAGCTCCCCGCGGCTCCCGTGGGGGACCCTCGCCCTCACGGGCGGACTGCTGCTGGCAGCCGACCTCGGTGGGGACGCCGCTACGGTGGAGGCCGCGGAGCCTGCGGAGCCGCTCCGGCGTGAGCTCGAGTTCGGGCCGCTGGGTGCTCGAGGTCCGGCGCCGGAGGCCGTGGACCCGTCCGAGGCCGTGCCTCGCGAGGACGCGCCACGGACCGCCGAGGGCCGGGCGCGGTGAGCGGCGAGGACGTCCACCGCGTCCTGCGCAGCTCCTTCGGCCTCGAGGCCTTCCGGCCCCACCAGGAGGAGGTCGTCCAGGCCGTGCTCGCCGGGCGGGACACGCTTCTCTGCCTGCCCACCGGGGGCGGCAAGTCGCTGACCTACCAGCTCCCGGCAGTGCTGCTGGAGGGGCTGACCCTCGTGGTCAGTCCCCTGATCGCTCTGATGGACGATCAGGTTCGCGCGCTGCAGGGCCGCGGGGTGCGAGCGGCCTGCGTGCACTCCCAGATCGAGCGCCCCGAGCGCGAGCGACGCCTCGAAGCGGCCGTCCGAGGAGAGCTGGACCTGCTGTACGTGACGCCCGAGCGGCTTCGCAGCCCCGCGTTCCGCGCCCGCGTCCCCGAGCTGGCCGTGGCGCGGCTGGCGATCGACGAGGCCCACTGCGTCAGCCAGTGGGGGCACGACTTCCGTCCCGACTACTCGCGCCTCGCGCTCTACCGCGCGGAGCTCGGCGATCCGCCGACCCTGGCGGTGACCGCGACGGCCACGCCGCGCGTCGCGGACGACATCTGCGAGCGCGTGGGGCTGCGCGAGCCCCTGGTGGTGCGCGCGGGGATCGAGCGGCCGAACCTGTTCCTCGCGGCGACCGAGGTCTTCGACGAGGACGAGCGCCTCGAGCTGGTGGCGGCGCGCCTGCGCGCGCTGGAGGGAGCGGGGATCGTCTACCTCACGAGGATCCGCGAGCTGGAGCGCCTCGCCGAGGACCTCCGCGCTGCCGGCCTGAGTACGCTGGCCTACCACGGGGGGATGAGCGCTCACGAGCGCCGCCGCGCCCAGCGGCGCTGGACCGAGAGCGACGACGAGGTCGTGCTCGCGACCCCTGCCTTCGGGCTCGGGGTCGACAAGCCGGACTGCCGCTTCGTCCTGCACGCCCAGGCGCCGCGGACGCTCGAGGCCTGGCTGCAGGAGCTCGGGCGTGCGGGCCGGGACGGCGCGCCCGCCTGGTGCGAGCTCCTCTTCCACGAGGAGGACATCGAGGTGCAGCGCTCCTTCGTCCGCTGGGCCAATCCGAGCCGGGAGTACCTCCTGCAGGTCCACGACTTCCTGGCCTCGCTGGGGGAGCGGCTCGCGCTCTACGAGCTGGACGACGTCCGCAAGGAGCTGCTGGTGAAGGAGCGTCACGATCGGCGGCTCGAGCTCTGCCTCCGCTGGCTCGACACCCTCGGCGTGACCAGAGGCTCCCTGGAGGACCGCGACCTCGAGTTCCTGCGACCGCTCCAGCCCTCGGAGCTCCCGGATGCGGTCGGGAGCGAGGAGAAGGAGCGCGGGGACCTGCTGGCCCTGCTCGGGGTCGTCGAGGCCGTGCGGGACCGGACGACGTGTCGCAGGGTGCTGTTCGGGCGCCACTTCGGACTCGAGGTCGGGGCGCGCTGCGGGGCCTGCGACGCCTGCGTGGACGCCGGCGCGGAGCTCGAGCGGCGCCATGGAGGGGGAGCCCGAGGGCATGCTGGTGCACGGATCGCTGGGACCGGGCCGCCGGCCGTCGAGAGCCGGGCAGGAGGACCCGAGGACCAGGGGGACGAAGGGGGGCAGGCCCCGTTCCAGCGCGGCGATTGGGTTCGCGTGGGCCGCAGCCGCCAGTACGGCCGCGTGGTCCGCGTCGAGGGCCACGGGGCGCGCCTCCGGCTCGTGATCGAGAGCCAGACGGACCTCCGGCGGAGGACCGTGGACCCCAGGCGTGTGTCCGTCGAGCGTCTCGAGTTGGGACGCTGACGGAGCCGCGGGCCCTCCAGGGACCCCGAAGGGACCGCGCCGTGTCCGCCACCGATTCGCTTGGACCTTTCGGGGGCTCAGACCCGTCCTCAGGGGTGCAAGGACGCCCAGAACGGGACAAGATTAGAGACAGGCCCCAGGGCCTCCCTGACCCAATGCTCAGCACAGCTCCGCTCCTCCTCGGCCTCGCGGCCGCCCCGCTCCTCCAGGACCTCGACGGCGTCGTGCCGCCCACGGATCAGGCCTTCGAGGCCTGGCAGCAGGCCTTCGGGCCCGAGTGGCGCCTGCGCAAGGACCGCTCCACGGGCTTCGCCGAGCTGGTCTACGGCTGGCACGCCACGTCCCCGTTCGGGCCCGTGGACGCCACGGACTGGTTCGACCTGACGCAGCTCTGGGCCGCGGAGAGCGCAGCGCTCCTCGGGATCCAGCCCTTCGAGCTGGTCCCCGACCGCGAGCTCCTGCTGCCCCTCGGGCTCCATGGGGGCACCGACAAGATGAGCGTCCAGCTCCGCCAGGAGCTCGGCGGGGTCCCCGTGGAGGGGGCCTTCGTGAACGCGCTGTACACGCCTGCCGGCGAGCTGCTCTCCCTGGCGAACACGACCATCCCGGGCCTCTCGGAGGCCACCGCGACGCCCAGCCTCGAGGCCAGCGCGGCTCGCGCCCGCGCCCGCCGCTTCTTCGTCGCCGAGTCGCGCCTGGAGCCCACCTTCGTGAGCGAGCCCGAGCTGCTCTTCGCGCGGCTGGAGGACAGTGGTCCCACCACGGCGGAGCTCGCCTGGAAGGTGACCGTCCTCCGCAAGGCCGAGGGCGAGGATCCCGTGGGAGCGACCTACGTGCTCTCGGCGGTCGACGGCTCCTGGCTGCGTCGGGACGAGGCCATCCACTACCTCCTCGACGTCACCGGACGCATCGATGCCCGAGCGACTGCCGGCAGCGGCTCCAACGACACGGTGCCCAGTGAGACGCCGATCCCGGTCCCGTACATCTCCCTGTCCTCCTCGGCGGGCAACGTCGTCACGGACCGCGACGGGAACTTCACGATCGTGGGGGCCAACTCGCCCGTGAACATCACGGCGACCTTCAACGGGCCGTTCTGCAACACGAACCACGACCAGGGGGCGGACTACTCGGTGACCTTCACCAACGTCCAGCCGGGCCAGGCCAACGTCCTCGAGATGAACCCGAACCCCACGCAGTTCATCACGGCGCAGGCCAACTCCCAGATCCACCACGGCGTGGTGCGCCAGTTCATCATCGACACGACCCCCGGTGACACCACCGCGGACTTCACGGCGGTATCGAACACGAACCTGAACTCGACCTGCAACGCCTACTTCGACGGGTTCTCGACCAACTACTTCGAGGCGGGGGGCGGCTGCTCCAACACGGCGTTCTCGAACGTGGTCGCCCACGAGCTCGGCCACTGGCTCAACGTGCGCTACGGCACCGGGAACGGCGGCGACGGCATGGGTGAGGGCAACGCGGACGTTCTGGCCATGTACACCTACGACACCCCGGTGATCGGCGAGGGCTTCTTCAACGGCTCCGGCCAGATCCGCAACGGCACGAACACCCGCCAGTACTGCGGTGACGGGAACGGCGGCTGCTACAACCAGGTCCACACCGACGGTGAGGTCTGGATGGGCGCGGCCTGGAAGGTCCGGGCCAACCTGAAGAGCTCCCTCGGGAACGTCCTGGGCGGGCAGACGGCCAATGGCCTCTTCATGGGCTGGATGAACGGCTACAACCAGACCACCATCGACTCGATCATCGAGATCCAGTGGCTGACCCTGGACGACGACGACGGCAGCATCGGCAACGGCACGCCGAACTACGCGGCCATCGACGGCGGCTTCCGCCAGCAGGGCTTCCCGGGGTACGACCTCCCCTTCGTCACGATCAGCAGCGTGACCGACCTGCCGGACGTGGCGGACAACGTGGGTCCCTACACCGTCAACGCGGACGTCGTGGCGGGCATCAACCCGCCGCTGGCCAGCGCCACGCTCCACTACAGCATCGGCGCGGGAGGCTTCCTCACGACGCCCATGACCAACGTCGGCGGCGACACCTACGAGGCGAGCATCCCGAACTTCCAGGGCGCCGCGGTCGTGTCGTACTTCGTGAGCGGCACCGACTCGGCCGGGCAGAGCGCCTCCTTCCCTGACGGCGGTGCGGCCGATCCGCTGAGCTTCAGCGTCGGCACGCAGGTCGTCGTGCTCGACCACGACTTCGAGGCCGGCCCGCAGGGCTGGGGGCTGACGAACCCCAACGGTGCCAGCACCGGCACCTGGGAGCACGGGGACCCGATCGGGACCGCGGCGCAGCCGGAGAACGACCACACCGCCCCCGGGGCCAACTGCTGGTTCACCGGCCAGGGCTCGCCGGGCGGCACGCTCGGGGAGAACGACGTCGACGGAGGCACGACCTCCCTCATGTCGCCGGTGCTCGACCTCTCCTCCGGCGTCGGACACCGCATCCAGTACTGGCGCTGGTACTCCAACCAGACGGGCGCCTCGCCCCAGGCCGACACCATGTTCGTCGACCTGAGCAGCAACGGCGGCGGGAGCTGGGTCACGGCCGAGTCGGTCGGACCGACGGGCGTGGAGGCCCAGGGGGGCTGGTTCCAGCACTCCATCACGGTCGCCGATCACATCACGCCGACCTCCAACGTTCGGATCCGGATCCGGGTGGGGGACCTCGGGAACGGCTCGATCGTCGAGGCCGCCCTCGACGACGTCCTCGTCACCTACCTCGAGGACCCGACGACCTGCCCCGGTCCCACGACCTACTGCGGAACCTCGCCGAACTCCTACAGCTCCGTGGGGGCCTTCCTGACGCCCTTCGGCTCGGCGAGCATCACCGACAACAACTTCGGGATCGTGGCCTCCAACGCCGTGCCCGGGCAGTTCGGGCTGATCTTCTACGGCAACGCGCAGGTGAGCGTGCCCTCGGGCGCGGGCGTGCGCTGCGTGGGGGGCAACCTCTTCCGGCTCGCGGCCGGCCAGATCGACGCCCTCGGGTCGCTGACCCAGCCAATCGACCTGACGGCCCTGCCGGCGGGGGGCTCCGTGGCCCCCGGCGAGACGTGGAACTGGTCCTTCTGGTACCGCGACCCCGGCTTCGGCGGCTCGAGCTTCAACTTCTCGGACGCCGTCCAGGTGACCTTCTGCCCCTGAGGCGGCGGGTGAGGGCGCTGCCGCTCGGCAGTCCCCCCGCCCTCGCCGGCACTGCGGACGCCCCGCCTCGCGAAGCTCGCGAGGCGTGGCGTCTCCGTTCGGGGTCGCTCCGTGGTCCGTTCGCCGGCGTCGCGCTCTCGCGGGGCTCAGCGGCCCTTCGGCCCCGTCCGGGTCGATCGGAGGAGACCAGGCAGAGGCTCGGAGCAGGAGCCCACGGCTCCCGGCGCGTGAGGAGCGCCCCTACCGATCGAGGATCGACCGCAGCTGGTCGGGCAGGGCCGTCGGGTCGAAGGGCTTGCGCAGGCTGGGGAGGCCGCTCAGCTGCTCGAGGCGCTTGAGCTCGAGCTCGTCCCCCTTGGCCGTCAGGAAGATCACCGGCACCCCACTGGTGCGCGGGTCAGCGCGGAGGTGCTCGAGACAGGTGGGGCCATCCATGCCGGGCATCATCACGTCCAGCAGGACCGCGTCCCACTGCCCGCTGGCGGCCTCCTCGACCAGCTCCTCGCCCCCGGCGAGCGCCGTGGCCTCCATTCCGCCAAGGCGCTCGAGGGACAGGGTCAGGAGGCGGCGGAGGTCGGGATCGTCATCCACGACCAGGATCCGGGGGGACCTCATCCCTTCACCTCCATGGGCGAGGGGAATCGAGCCCGGAACAGGCTCCCGCTTCCGTCGGCCCCTTCGAGGGCCTCGATCGACCCGTCGTGCTGGTCGACGATCAGGCGGCTGATCGCGAGGCCGAGACCCGTGCCGCCCTGGCGGCGGTCGCTGCCGCTCACCTGGAAGAAGCGCTCGAACACGCGCTCGCGCAGCTCCTCGGGGATCCCAGGGCCGTCGTCCTCGACCTCGACGACGAGCCCACGGTCGTCCGCGAGCAGGCTCACGGAGACGCAGCCTCCCTGGGGCGTGTGCTTGATCGCATTGGCGCCGAGGTTGACCACCACCTGAAGGATGCGGCTCTGGTCGCCGTGGGCGCTCCCCTCGGGCGTGGATTCCAGGGTGAGCTCGACGGCCTCGGACTCCGCAATGGGCTGCAGTGCGTCACGGGAGCGCTCCAAGAGCTCGGCGAGTGGGAACTCGACGCGCTCCATGGGCAGGCTGCCCTTCTGCAGCCGCTCGAGGTCGATGACGTCGTCCACCAGCTGGCGCAGCCGCTGGCCGTTCCGCGACGCGATCTCGAGCATCTCGCGCGCCTCCTCGGAGACGTCGCCCATCGCGCCCGAGGCGACGAGGCCGAGGGGGGCCTGGATCGAGGCGAGGGGCGTCCGCAGCTCGTGGCTGACGATCGCGAGGAACTCGCGCTGCATCTGCAGCAGGCGCTCCTCCTCGGTCGCGTCCCGGAAGAGCACCACGCGTCGCGGCCCCTTCATGGTGCGGATCTCGTAGCTCGTTCCACGCCCGCGGAAGCCGGGGCCGTGGACCGGGCGCACCTCCCACTCCAGCGCCTCCGCGTCCTCACCGGCCGCGGGAACCGCCTCGAGGAGGCTGTTCGCTGCCAGCCCCACGAGCTCGCTCTCCGGTGCGCCGAGCAGGCGCGTGGCGCTGCGGTTGGCGGACTCGATGACGCCCTCCTCGTCGAGGAGCAGCAGTCCCTCGCGCATGTTGTCGACGATGGCCGCGAGGCGGCGCTCCTTGGCCCCGACCTCCTCGACCAGCCGCTCCAGGTCGATCGACTGCTGACGCGCCGCTGTGAGCAGGACGAGGTAGTCACCGGCAGCGTCCTGCGGGCCCAGGTCGGTCAGCTCGATCCCGCTGGAGCGCCACTGCTCCTCGCTCGTCACCCAGGGCGAGCACAGGACGGCGCGCTCTCCCGAGGGCAGCGTGACCCACTCCCCACGGAGATCGAGGCCGGTGCTGCGCACGCGCAGGAGCAGGATCTGGCCGGCCTTGCGCTCGAGCGCGCGAGCGTCGGCGCGCGCCGGGCGCCGGACCTCGAGCAGCTCGTCGAAGGAGCGCCCCACGACCCCGACGCCCAGGTGCTTGGCGAGGCTGCGCCCGACCCCCGTGACCGTCCACTGCGCGTCGCAGCGCAGGTGGAACGGACTCACGAGGTCCAGGGTCGCAGCCGCGTCGCTCATGCGCTCACGAAGCGGATCTTGAAGACGTCGGCATCGTGCTCGTCGCCCTTGGCCTGCACGTGGTCGACCTCGATGGGGGTGCCGACCATCCCAGCCAGCCCATGCAGGAGGCCGACCACGAAGGGGGCCAGGGCTGGCCGGAAGGTGTCGTACTGCAGCAGGATGTGCTCGGGCGTGTCCTCCAGGACCTCGAAGGAGGGCGGCTGGAGCTCGGGGAACGAGAGGGCGAGGCGCGTGTGCAGCTCGTTCAGCATGGGCAGGATCTCGTGCAGGTCCTTGCCGGCCTGCTCGAGCAGGATCGCGTAGGACGAGGCCTGGGCGAACTCGACCCAGTAGCGCCCGAAGGCATCGAGCAGCTGGTCCAGGGGGGCCTCGAGCACCTTGCTGGCCGCGATCGCCAGGTCGTAGGTGATCTTGTCGTCGTACGAGGCCATCGAGGAGAACTCCTCGAGGTCGACGCCGGCCTCCTCCTTGATGCGGTGCCAGGTGGACTCGCCGTGCTCCTTGACGAGCAGCTCCTGCAGGGCGCGGTTGACCATTCCGTACATCGGGGCTCCAGGGTGGGGTTCAGGGGAGGCAGCGCGGGGATCGCCCGGTTCGCCGGGCGATCGTTTCCAAGATACCATCGGCCCTCGAGCGGCCGTTCTGCCCCTGCGCTCCACGATCCTCGTGGTTCAGGTTGGAGCGGGTAAGGTCCCTCCCCGACCATGCGTGCCCCCGCCCCTCTCCTGCTCCTCCTGGCGGCCCGCGCGAGCCCTGGCGGGGAGCCTTCGACGCCCTGGGTGGACGCCCTGGCGGGGGGATGGGAGCGCCTCGACGGGTACGGAAGCGGCGCGGAGGTGACCGCTGAGGGGGCCGACCTGGTGCTGGCACCGGGCTATCCCCTCTCCGGCGTGCGCTTCGCGGAGGTCCCGGAGCCACCGTTCGAGCTGGAGGCCCTGGCGCGGCGGGACCAGGGGGACGACTTCTTCACTGGCCTGACGTTCCCCGTGCCGCACGGGCACCTGACGCTGGTGCTGGGGGGCTGGGGCGGAGCCACCTGCGGCCTGAGCTGCCTCGACGGGGCCGACGCCTCCTCGAACGCCACGACGCGCTACCTGTGGCACCCGCCCGGCCAGTGGGTCCGGATCGGGCTCCGCGTCGAGGCGGACCGGCTCACGATCGCTCTCGACGGCGAGCCCACCTGGGACGTGGACCTGACGGACACCACCTGCAGCCTCCGGACCGAGGTGCTCGCCTCCGCCCCCTTCAGCTGGTCGACCTTCTCGACCGGGGCCACGCTCCGACGTCTCCGGTGGCGGCCGCTGACGGGCCGGCCCTGAGGGCCTCCGGTCAGACGGGGTGCACCGGGCCCTCGCCAGCGGCGGCTGCCAGGAGGGTCCTCCGCGCGACGACGGGGACCATCTCGCGCCGGTACCAGGCGTCGCCCGGAACGTTGTCCATGGGGCGGAGCTGTCGGTACGCGAGCTGGGCGACCTGCTCGACCGCCTGCTCGAAGGCCTCGGTCCCGATGGCCGCGCCTCGAAGCGCGTCCGCGACGCCCTTCACGCGCGCGGGCCGGGCCACCAGCGCCACGCCCACCAGGTCTGCGTCCGTGACCAGGCCTGCGTCGTCCACGTCGATGCGGGCGGCGAGCCCGAGGAGGGGGAAGTCGATCGAGTCCCGCGCCCGCAGCTTGCCGTAGGCGCCGCGGTGCCCGCCTGCCTGGGCGGGGACGAGGATGCGGGTGAGGAGCGCCTTCCGATCGACGCGCTTGTTCCAGATCCCGTCGGAGGCCCAGAGCTCCTCGATGGGGACCTCCTCACGCTCGTTCAGGCGCTCGAAGACGAGGCGCGCGCCCACGGACATGAGGGCCGGTGCGCTGTCATTGCTCGCGGCCGCCACGCACTTCTGGCCGCCCTCCACCACGTGGCAGA